>JADGHC010000259.1 GCA_019689655.1 Microbispora sp. | reverse complement strand
GCCTGCATGTAGTAGGTGGCGAGGACCTCGTTCTTCGGGATCGTCACCCGCCAGCCCGCCGCGCCGCCCCCCGCCGCGGCCCGCGCCAGGTTCATGAAGTCCCAGTCCACCACCGCGGTCGCCTGGTCGGGCCGGGTGAGCGTGCCGCCCTTCTTCAGCCGCGCGAACAGGTCCACGCCCCGCGCGGCGTCCGGCAGGCCCTTTCCGAGGGAGGCGGCCATCACGGCGTCGAACGCCGAGGCCACCTGGCGCGGGTCGCCCGGCAGCGCCACCGTCGTCCCCGGCCCGAGCAGCGCGGCGTACGACGTGGGGGCGGGCATCTTCCGCGAGTCGTAGCCGATCGACATGTATCCGCCGTAGGCGGCGAACCAGCGTCCCCGCTGCTCCTTGACGTCGTCGGGGATGTCGGACCAGCCGGTCACCCGGTACGGCGCGAAGTGCTTGGCGTTGGCGACCGCGACTTCCAGGGTGAGGTCGAAGACGTCCGGCGCCTGCGTGGTCCCCTTCAGGCGGGCCGCGGTGTCGATCTCCTGCTTGCTGCTCGCCTCCGGCACGATCGAGGTCACCTTGATGCCGTACTTGTCGGAGAAGCGGGCGATGATCTCCTTGTAGCCGACCCAGCCGCCGGGCAGGCCCACGACGGTGAGCGCGCCTTCCTTCTTGGCCGCCTCGACGAGCCTGTCCATGGTGCCGAACCCCGACTCCAGGCTGTCGGCCCTGGGGTTCAACGGGGGCAGCGGCTTGTCCGGCGACGACGGCTTGGAGCACGCGGAGGCCAGGGACAGGAGGATCGCCGCGGAGGAGATCGTCACGGCGCAGGCACGTATGGTCACGCCGCGTATGCTCCCCGCGCCGCCGGGCCGGTTCGCGGCGGCACGCCGGGGGATTACCGAGTCGGCGTCCGCGCCAGGCGCGGGGATTACCGCGCGGGCGGCGCGGCCGGCACCACTTTGGCCGCGACCAGGGTGTCCTCGGCGATCTCGACGAGGCTTCCGTCCCGTTTTCTGATGGTGAGCACCCCGCCGCTCCAGGTTTCCAATACGCCGACCGCATCCCTGAACCCACCGGGCACCGCGCGGCGTGTCGTCACCCGTCTGCCCACGTCGGCGGGGGTTATGGTGACCACGAGACGGGCTGCGAACCGAGGGGCCATGACGATTGCCCCCCTCCTGTTCCGGCTAGTAGGCAGGCACCGCAATACTAGGGCTAGCAACCCGCGGTCGAGCCGTGCAACCCAGAAGGAGCCCGAGGTGACGTACGTCATCGCGCAGCCTTGCGTGGACGTCCTGGACAAGGCGTGCATCGAGGAGTGCCCCGTCGATTGCATCTACGAGGGCGAACGCATGCTCTACATCCACCCCGACGAGTGCGTGGACTGCGGTGCGTGCGAGCCGGTGTGCCCGGTGGAGGCGATTTTCTACGAGGACGACCTTCCCGACCAGTGGAAGGACTTCTACAAGGCCAACGTCGAGTTCTTCGAGGACCTGGGCTCGCCCGGCGGCGCCTCGAAGGTCGGCAAGATCAACAAGGACCACCCGCTGGTCGCGGCGCTGCCGCCGCAGGGCGAAGACCACTGATCCGCGCCTGACCACACTGGTCCGTGACGACTGGGGGATTTCCTTTGCTTGAGTTGCCGGACTTCCCGTGGGATCGGCTCGCACCGTACCAGGACCTGGCGCGGGCGCATCCCGGGGGGATCGTCGACCTGTCGGTCGGCACCCCGGTCGATCCGGTGCCCCCGGTCGCCCGTGAGGCACTCGCCGCCGCCGCGGACAGCCCCGGCTATCCCCAGACGTACGGCACACCGCGGTTGCGTGAGGCGGCCGCGGGCTGGCTGCGGCGGCGTCACGGGGTCGTGGTCGACCCCGCCGACGTGCTGCCGACCGTCGGCACCAAGGAACTGGTGGCCTGGCTCCCGACGCTGCTCGGCGTGCGCCCGGGCGAGCGCGTGGTCTTCCCCCAGCTCGCCTACCCCACCTACGACGTGGGCGCGCGGCTCGCCGGGGCCGAGCCCTACGCGACCGACGGGCTCCTCGCGCTGGGTCCCGAGCGGGTTCCCCTCGTCTGGGTGAACTCGCCGTCCAACCCCACCGGGCGGGTCCTGCCCGCCGAGCACCTGCGCAAGGTCGTCGCCTGGGCGCGGGAGCGCGGCGCGATCGTCGCGTCCGACGAGTGCTACATCGAGCTGGGCTGGGAGGAACGCCCCGTCTCCATCCTCCACCCGGACGTGTGCGAGGGATCCCACGAGAACCTGCTCGCGGTCCACTCGCTGTCGAAGCGGTCGAACTTCGCCGGATACCGCGCCGGCTTCGTCACCGGCGACCCCCGGCTCGTACGGCGGCTGCTCGAGGTGCGCAAGCACGCGGGGATGATGGTGCCCGCCCCGGTTCAGGCCGCGATGACGGCGGTGCTGGACGACGACGCGCACGCCGACGAGCAGCGGGAGCGGTACGCCCGGCGCAGGGCGGTGCTGCGGCCCGCGCTCGAGCGGGCCGGCTGGCGGATCGAGCACTCGGCCGCCGGGCTCTACCTGTGGGCCACGAACGGCACCGGCTGCTGGGACCAGGTGCGCGCCCTGGCGGAGCGGGGCATCCTCGTCGCGCCGGGCGAGTTCTACGGCGACGCCGGGCGCGGCCACGTCCGCATCGCCGTCACCGCCACCGACGAGCGCGTCGATGCGGCGGTGAGCCGCCTCCAGTAAGATCGCGCGCCATGACGACAGCGATCGTGATCGTGCTCAGCCTCGCCGCGGTCGTCGTCGTGCTGTTCGGTTTCGTCGCGGCCCGCCGCAAGCAGCCGGTCCGCACCGCTGCCACCGCGGAGTCCTCGCCGGGTGACCCCGCGGCCGACCCCGACTTCTTCGATCCCCGCACGATCAGGGTGGGGGACACCGTCTACGTGGAGGCCGCCCGCTATCGGGCCGTCGGCGCCCTGCACTGCACGATGCAGGGGGAGAAGTGGACCGAGTACCTGCTGGAGGAGGGCGCCCGCCGGTACAACTGGCTGTCGATCGAGGAGCGGCCGGGCCAGGAGGGCGACTCCCTTCACCTGCAGGTCCTGCTGTGGACCGACGTGCCGACCCAGGGCATGGTGCCGGCCAAGCACATGCTCATCGTGGACGGCGTCGAGTTCTATCCGATCGAGCGCGGCACGGCCGCCTTCCGCTCGGAGGGGACGACCGGGCTGCCCGAGCGCGGCCTGCTCGACTTCGCCGACTACCGGGCGGGCGACGGCCGCCTGCTGTCGTTCCAGCGGGTGCAGGGCGGCCAGTGGGAGGCCGCCTACGCGCGCCCGCTCACTCCCGGTTCCATCCGAGTGGATCGACTTCCCTGATCACCCGGGTAGGTTCTCTACGTGGAAAGGCGCCTCGGCAAACCCATCGTGACCGTCGTGGTCATCGTCGCCCTGCTCGGTGCGGCGATCTTTTATGGTGCCTACCATCTGCTGAAGCGGACCGAGCCGTTCGCTCTGGGCGAACACTGTCTGGTCGAGACCCCCGACGGCACGCTCGACCTCGACATCGAGCAGGCCCAGGTGGCCGCCACCATCGCCGCCGTCGCGGTGCAGCGCAAGCTGCCCGAGCGCGCCATGCAGATCGCGTACGTCACCGCGATCCAGGAGTCCAAGCTGGCCAACCTGCCGTACGGCGACCGTGACTCGGTGGGCGTCTTCCAGCAGCGGCCCTCGCAGGGCTGGGGGACGGCCAAGCAGTTGCAGGACCCGGTCTACGCGACGCGGAAATTCTTCGCCGCGCTGGAGAAGGTGAAGCACTACCGCACCCTGCCGCTGCACGAGGCGGCCCAGGCCGTGCAGCGCTCCGCCGACGGCTCGGCCTACGCCGACCACGAGTACAACGCGAAGATCCTGTCGGCGGCGTTCAGCGGACGCGTGCCCCGGGCCGTGCACTGCTGGTATCCCCCGCCGGACAAGCCGGTCAAGCCGCGGCCCGAGGCCGCGCGCAAGCAGCTCGTGCGCGCTCTCGGCACGGACTCCTCGGCCGAGAACGGCTGGCTGATCGCCGCCTGGTACGTCGTCAACGCCCAGAAGTACGGCCTGCGCCAGGTGCGCTACGACGGCGTGACCTGGACGGCCGCCAGCGGGCACGACGGCTGGCGCAAGGACACCAAGCCCGTCGCCACGGTCCAGATCGCGTGAACCGGTGGATTAAGGTCGGGTGGCATGCGGCTTGACCTTTCCCGGGACGTGGGCGCGCTGACCGCGCAACTGGTGGACATCGAATCGGTGAGCGGCGCGGAGAAGGCGCTGGCGGACGCCATAGAGGAGGCGCTCAAGCCGCTGCCGCACCTCACCGTGATGCGAGACGGCGACGCGGTGGTGGCGCGCACGGACCTCGGCCGGGCCGAGCGCGTGGTGATCGCCGGGCACATCGACACGGTCCCGGTGGCGGGCAACCTGCCCAGCAGGGCCGAGGACGGCGTGCTGTACGGCTGCGGCACCTCCGACATGAAGAGCGGCGTGGCGGTCCAGCTCAAGCTCTGCCTGCTGCCCGAGCCGAACCGCGACCTGACCTTCGTCTTCTACGACTGCGAGGAGGTCGCGGCCGAGCGGAGCGGCCTGCTGCGCCTCACCCGCACCCACCCCGAGTGGATCACCGGCGACTTCGCGATCGTGATGGAGCCGACCGACAACCTCATCGAGGGCGGCTGCCAGGGCACGCTGCGCGCCGAGATCACGGTGAAGGGCGTGCGCGCGCACAGCGCCAGGTCGTGGGAGGGCGTCAACGCCATCCACGGCATCGCGCCGGTCCTGGAGATCCTGTCGCGATACGAGGCGCGGCGCCCGGTGGTGGACGGCCTGCGGTTTCGCGAGGGGCTCAACGCGGTGGGCGTACGCGGCGGGGTGGCCGGGAACGTCATCCCGGACGAGTGCGTGGTGACCGTGAACTACCGCTTCGCCCCCGACCGCACGCTCGAGGAGGCGTTCGCCCACGTCCAGGAGGTCTTCGACGGCTTCGACGTCCGGCTCACCGACGGAGCGCCGGGCGCGCGGCCGGGGCTGAACCACCCCGTGGCCGCGGCGTTCGCCGCCGCGATCGGGGGCACGCCCCGGGCCAAGCTGGGCTGGACCGACGTGGCGCGGTTCTCGGCCCTCGGGATGCCCGCCGTGAACTGCGGACCGGGCAATCCGGACGTCGCCCACACGGCGGGGGAGAGCGTGAGCCTGGCCAAGATCGCCGAGGCCGAGCGCCGCATGACGGCCTGGCTGACCGAGTGACCCCCGGATAGAAGAAAGTGGCTCTCCTCGCCGGCCATTAGGCGGGGAGAGCCACTTTCGTCCCGAGCAGCACCCTCGTCCCTTAGACGGAGCCTCGGCGACGACCGGTTCCATGCTTTCGCGGATGTTTCCCGGATTCTTTCGCTGCGTTTGGGACACCGGGGGACACGAGGAACGCGCGCCTTGCACCGTTCCCCATCACGCCCATTAGCGTGACGGTCATGAGTCAAACCCGACCCGAACGCCGGCAAGGTCCGTCGCTGTTTCGCGGCGGACTCGTTCCCGAATCCACCCACGACCAGCGCCTGCTCGATCGCCGCGGTCCCACCGGCTGGCTGCACGAGGACCCCTGGCGGGTCCTGCGCATCCAGTCCGAGTTCGTCGAGGGCTTCGGCGCCCTCGCCGACCTTCCTCCGGCGGTGACCGTCTTCGGCTCGGCCCGCACCGGCCCCGACAGCCCCGAGTACGAACTCGGCGTGAAGGTCGGGTCGGCGCTCGCCAAGGCGGGCTACGCGGTGATCACCGGCGGCGGCCCCGGGGTCATGGAGGCCGCCAACAAGGGCGCCCTGGAAGCGGGCGGCATCTCGGTCGGCCTCGGCATCGAGCTGCCGCACGAGCAGCGCCTCAACGACTACGTGGACCTCGGCATCGAGTTCCGCTACTTCTTCGTGCGCAAGACGATGTTCGTCAAGTACGCCAGCGGGTTCGTGGCCCTGCCCGGCGGCTTCGGCACGCTCGACGAGCTGTTCGAGGCGCTGACCCTGGTCCAGACGAAGAAGGTCACCTCGTTCCCCGTGATCCTGATGGGGACCGAGTTCTGGGCGCCCCTGATCGACTGGATCCGCGACACCGTCCTGGCCACCGGCAAGATCTCCGCGCACGACCTCGAGCTGATCTCGGTCACCGACGACCCCGACGAGGCCGTGCGCCTCATCGTGGAGGCCGATCGGCGCGCCGCCGCCGCCGCTCAGTAGGGTTACGCCGTGTTCGTCTGCGTCTATTGCTCCTCCAGTCAGAAGATCGACCGGAAGTACCTGGACCTCGCCCGGGAGGTGGGCACCGAACTGGCCCGCCGCGGCCACGGCCTCGTGAGCGGGGGCGCGATCGTCTCCTGCATGGGCGAGGTCGCCCGGGCCGTCCGCGCCGGCGGCGGTCACACGGTCGGCGTGATCCCCCAGGCCCTGGTCGACATCGAGATCGCCGACACCGACTCGGACGAGCTGATCGTCACCGCCGACATGCGCGAGCGCAAGGGGATCATGGACGCCAGGTCCGACGCGTTCCTCGTGCTCCCGGGAGGCATCGGCACCCTGGAGGAGTTGTTCGAGATCTGGACCTCCCGGGTGCTCGGCATGCACGAGCGGCCGCTCGTCGTCCTCGACCCGTGGGGCCTGTACGGCCCGCTGCGCGTTCTGGTCGACGGCATGTACGAGCAGGGCTTCACGCGGCCGAACGTGTTCGACGCGATCTCGTGGGCGACCACGGTGGACGAGGCGTTCGACCTGCTCGAGCATCCGGCCCGCCACCTCACCCCCACCGGCGAGGAACTGGGCGAGAGCTAGGCCGCCCTAGGCCAGGCCGCGGCGGGTCAGGGCGGGGGGCCGCAGGCCCAGCAGGGCCTCGGTCATGTCGAGGGCCTGCCGTACGTCGTGGGACGTCCGGAAGACCCTCGCGCCCGCCCAGGCGTAGGCGGCGGCGGCCGCGATCGCCTCGGTCTCGTCCTCGGGGAGCGTCACGACGACGGTGTGCCCGGCCCGGGCCAGCGCGGACACCTCCGGGAGCGAAACGGCCTCGGTCCAGCCCGGCTCGATCTCGTCGTCCGGCCCGATCACGCGCGTCATGCTTCCATGCTCGCACGCGAAAGAGTTGTGGCACGATTCGTATGTGCTGGTCGTACTCGTCATCGCCGGAATCGCGGTGATCGCCTGCGTGGTCATGGTCTCGCTGGGACACGGCGGGGAGATGGCGGAGTTCCCCCCTGACATGCCGCCGCTCGATCTGCCCGCGGCCGACCAGGTGACTCCCGCCGACCTGATGGCGCTCCGGCTTCCGATCAGTCTCGTGGGCTACAACACCCAGGCGGTCGACGAGACCCTGAACCGGCTGTCGGTCGCCCTCGGCGAGCGCGACACCCGCATCGCGGTGCTGGAGCAGCGCGTGGCCGAATTATCTTACGCGCGGCCGCGGGCGAGCGAGGAGACCATGCAGCCGGAGCAGCGGCAGTCCGAGACGGAGCCCGCCGGCCCTGAGACAGCCGGCACCGAGGCGGCCGGTGCCGAGGCGGCCGGTGCCGAGGCGGCCGGTGCCGACGCGAGCCGGCCGGAGGTGCCCACGGCCGCGGTCCGCGAGGGCTGGGACGGCGACCGTTCCGACCCGGAGGAGACGTGGTGACGGTGCCCGGCGACGGGCTGATCCGCTGCGGCTGGGCGGGCACGGCGCCCGACTACGTCGCCTACCACGACGAGGAGTGGGGCCGTCCGGTCCGCGGTGACGACCTCGTCTTCGAGCGGATCACCTTGGAAGCGTTCCAATCCGGCCTGTCGTGGCTGACGATCCTGCGCAAGCGGGACAACTTCCGCAAGGCGTTCTCCGGGTTCTCGATCCCCGCGGTCGCGGCCTTCGACGAGGGCGACGTGGAGCGCCTGCTCGCCGACACGGGCATCGTACGCAACCGCGCCAAGATCGAGGCGGCCGTCGCCAACGCCCGCGCCGCCCTCGAGGTGCCGGGCGGGCTGTCGGCGCTGGTGTGGAAGTACGCGGAGGTGCCCGGCCGGGGCCCGGCCACGCCCGCCGACATCCCCGCCCGGACGCCGGGGTCGACGGCCCTGGCCAAGGAGCTCAAGAAGTACGGCTTCCGCTTCGTCGGCCCCACCACGGCGTACGCCCTGATGCAGGCCATCGGCCTGGTCAACGATCACATCGCCGGCTGTCACGTCCGTGAGGCCGTCGAGGCCCTCCGCCGCGCCTGATCGCTCCCAGCCGCCTACCGGCCCTCGCTATGTCTGATTGCTTCGAGGCGCCTACCGGCCCTCGCTGTGTTTGCCTGCTTCGAGGCGCCTACCGGCCCTCGCTGTGTTTGCCTGCTTCGAGGCGCCTACCGGCCCTC
>JADGHC010000258.1 GCA_019689655.1 Microbispora sp. | reverse complement strand
GACGGGGAGACGGGGCCGCCGTCGTCGGGGGCGACCGCCCGGCCGGTGATCGGCGAGATCATCCCGGCGCACATGTTGCGGCTGCGGAGGTTGGCGGCGATCTGCGGGATGGCCTGGACCGTCGTGGCGTACGCGTCGTGCATGAGGATGATCTGACCGTTCTGGAGCCGGCTCGCGGCCTGGACGATCTGGGCCGTGCTCGCGCCGTTCCAGTCCTGGGAGTCGACGTCCCAGATGATCTCCTTGAGGCCGAGCTGCTGCTCGATCGACTGGAGCGTCCAGTTGGTCTCGCCGTACGGCGGGCGGAACAGCTTCGGCGCCGTGCCGATGGCCTGCTGGATGGCCTGCTGGGTCCGCTGCAGCTCCGACTGGATCTGCGAGCTGCTCATCTGGGTCAGGTGGGGGTGGGTGTAACTGTGGTTGCCGACCCACATGCCGGCGTCGACCTGGGCACGGACCAGCGACGGGTTGTTCTGCGCGTTCTGCCCGATGTTGAAGAACGTGGCACGCAGGCCGTTGGCCTTCAACGTGTTGAGCAGGTTCATCGTGTTGCTGGGGTTGGGCCCGTCGTCGTAGGTCAGCCCCACGTACCCGCCGCTGCAGTCGGCCGCGTTGGCGGGTGTGGTGGTGGCGGACACCGCCACCACCGCGAGCGCCGCGGAGGCGACGCTCGCGAGCGCCGCGGCGAGAGTCTTGCGAAGGCGGGAAGGCCTTCCGATGGAGTCGGCGCTTTCGGCCATGTCTGCTCCTCACGTCCAGGTCGGGGCCGGACGGCGCGGGTCGCCGGTGGGAGTGCGCCGCCCGGCCCCTGGGGTTCGCCGGGCATCATTGTGAGAAGCGGCTCTGAAACATGTCAAAGATCGAAAGAAATGTTTCAGGCGGTGAACCGATCAAGTGTGCTTCACACTGCTGTAACTTGTGATGAAAGTTTCATTCGGGCGAGACGGCGGAGCCCTCCGCCCCATCCGGGACGGCGGGCTCCGGGGAACCGGGCGAGGCGGTCAGGCCGGGACCTTGTCCAGGAAGCCGTACACGTTCCGGATCCGGCCGTCCCCGGTGAGCGTCACGACGTCGAATCCGATCACGACCGGCTCGGCCGCGCCCTCCGGGCCGAGGTGCCAGGTGAAGCGCGCGACGTCGTGGTGGCCGTCGACCGGCCCGCCCAGGGTGAACACGAACCCGGGGAACATCTCCTGCGCCCCGGCGATCACCGCGGCGATCCCCTCGTGCCCGGTGACGGTGGCCATCGGGTCGGTGTAGCGGCCGTCGCCGGCCCACAGCTCCGCCACCGCCTTCGCCCTGGCCTCCGCGTCGCGCTCGTTCCAGGCGGCGATGTAACGCTCGGCCAGGGCGGTGTAGTCGGTCATCTTCCACTCCTCCGGGATGTCTTCGGTGACGACACCGGAAAGGTGTCACGGAGCCCGGAGGAGAGGCGATTACGCGGGAGGTAATGCGACGCCTCCCGCCGATCTTCGCGCCGTCACAGGCCCAGGGTCTCCTTGCGCAGAAGGGTCTTGAGCACCTTGCCGCCGGGGTTGCGCGGCAGCTCGGCCTCCCTGAACCAGAACCGCACCGGAATCTTGAACGCCGCGATGCGGCCGCGCAGGAACTCCCGCAGCTCCTCGCCGGTGGCGGCGGACCCGGCTCTCAGCCGTACGACCGCGCCGACCTGCTCGCCCAGCTCGTCGTCCGGGATGCCGATGACCGCCGCGTCGTCCACCGCGGGGTGCTCGAACAGCGCGGCCTCGACCTCGGCGCAGTAGACGTTCTCGCCGCCCCTGATGACCATGTCCTTGGCGCGGTCGACGATGTAGACGAAGCCGTCCTCGTCGATGCGGGCCAGGTCGCCCGTGTGCAGCCAGCCGTCCACGAACGTCTCCGCCGTCGCCTCCGGGCGGTTCCAATACCCCATGATCACGATCGGCCCGCGCAGGCACAGCTCGCCGACCTCGCCGCGCGGCAGCTCGGCGCCGAGCGGGTCGCAGACCTTGGCGTCCACGACGGCGATCGGCAGCCCGATGCTGTCGGGCTTGGCCAGGTAGTCCGCGCCGCTGTTGTAGATCGCGAGGGCCGTCGTCTCGGTCATGCCGTACCCGTTGGCGGGCGTGCGATCGGGGAGCGTCTCGGTGATCCGCTCCAGCAGCTTCGGCGGCGCCGGGGCACCGCCGTACGAGATCGAGCCGAGCGAGGAGACGTCGTGCTTGTCCAGGTCGGGATGGGACAGCAGCTGCCAGGCGTTGGTCGGCACGCCGCTCATCACGGTGACCTTCTCGTGCTCGATGAGCTCCAGGGCCCGCTTGGGGTCCCACTTGTACATCAGCACGAGCCCCCCGCCGCTGAACATCGTGGTCATCAGTACGGCGAAGCACCCGGTGACGTGGAAGAGGGGCACGGTGAGCAGGGTGATCCTGCGCTTGGCGGCCGCCGCGGCCACGTCCCTGCCCGCCATGGCCACCGTGCGCATCATCGCGTACGCGACGGTCATCGGCGCCTGGCCGAGGTTGCGGTGGCTGCCGAGGGCGCCCTTGGACCTGCCGGTGGTGCCGGACGTGTAGAAGATGGTGGCGGGGTCGTCCGGGCCGAGCTCGACCTGCGGCAGCGTCACGTCCTCCCGTACCTCGCCGAGCACCTGCGCCCAGTTGGCCCGCTCGCCGCGGGTGACGATCATCGGCAGGCCGCTGCCGGCCATCCGGGCGGCGCGTTCGCCGTCGGCGATCACGACCTTGGCGCCCGAGTCGTCCAGGCCGTACGCCAGTTCCTGCTCGGTCCACCACGCGTTGAGCGGCACGGCGACCGCGCCCGCGGCGAGCACGGCGGAGAAGGCGACGATCCATTCCGGGTAGTTGCGCATGGCCACGGCGACCCGGTCGCCCTTGCGTACGCCGTAGTCGTCCACGAGACGGTTGGCCAAGGTCGCGGCCAGCCGGAAGTGCTCCTCGTACGTGATGCGCTCGTCCTCGTAGACGACGAACACCTTGTCCCCGTGGAAGCGGGTGCTCTCCAGGAGAGCCCGGAAGGTCGCCGGGGCGTGCTTCCACGCCCGGATCTTGTGCCCGCCGACCTCGACCTCTTCCATCTCGAAGAGCTGCCCGGGCGCCGTGAGCTGGGCCTGGACCTGTTCGTGCGTGATCGTCATGCTGGCGCGCTCCCGGAAGTGCTTGCTAACCGGAAGTTTCACGATACCGACCGGTAGGTATGTTGGCTAGACGTCCACTCCGCGGAACACCGCTTGCATGCCCATGCTTTGCGATGCATACTCTCTACACCGGCAAGAACATGAGGACTGCTGCATGACCATGCAGGGGTCGTGGAGAATAAGGGGGCGCGGATGAGGGCGGCGATCGCCGGGGCCAGCGGTTACGCGGGAGGGGAGCTGCTCCGCCTGCTGCTCGGGCACCCCGCTCTCGAAATCGGCGCGCTGACCGCCGCATCCAGCGCGGGCACGCGGCTCGGCGCCCACCAGCCCCACCTGCCATCGCTGGCCGACCGGGTGATCGAGCAGACCACTCCCGAGGTGCTCGCCGGTCACGACGTCGTCTTCCTCGCCCTCCCGCACGGCCAGTCGGCCGCGATCGCCGCCGAGCTCGGCGACGACACGCTCGTCGTCGACTGCGGCGCCGACTTCCGGCTGGCCAGCGCGGGGGAGTGGGCGGCGTTCTACGGCGGCGAGCACGCCGGCACGTGGCCCTACGGCCTGCCCGAACTGCCCGGTCAGCGGGAAATCCTGCGCGGCACCCGGCGCATCGCCGTCCCCGGCTGCTACCCGACCGCCGCGACGCTGGCGCTGTTCCCCGCCTTCGCGTCCGGGCTGGCCGAGCCCGACGTCGTGGTCGTCGCCGCCAGCGGCACATCCGGAGCCGGCCGCTCGCCCAAACCCCACCTGCTCGGCAGCGAGGTCATGGGCTCGGTCAGCGCGTACGGCGTGGGCGGGGTGCACCGGCACACCCCGGAAATGGAGCAGAACCTGTCGGCGGTCGCCGGACGGCCGGTCCGGGTGTCTTTCACGCCGACCCTCGCGCCGATGAGCCGCGGCATCCTCGCCACCTGCACCGCCCCCGCCGCCCCCGGAACGACCGCGGCCGCGGTCCGCGAGGCGTACGAGACGGCGGTGAAGGACGAGCCCTTCCTCCACCTGCTGCCCGAAGGGGTGTGGCCGGCCACCGCCATGACGGTCGGGGCCAACACCGCGGTCCTGCAGGTCGCCCTCGACGAGCGGGCCGGGCGCATCGTCGCCGTCGTCGCCATCGACAACCTCACCAAGGGCACCGCGGGTGGCGCGATCCAAAGCGCCAACCTCGCTCTCGGCCTTCCGGAAGAAGTCGGCCTTCCCACCAATGGAGTCGCCCCGTGAGCACATTCGTCCCTTTCGAGCCCGAGCTGTCAGGTGAGGAGGTGGCATGAGCGTCACCGCACCGCTGGGCTTCCGCGCCGCCGGCGTGGCCGCCGGCATCAAGAGCGGCGGAGCCCGCGACGTCGCCCTGGTCGTCAACGACGGACCTTCGCGCGCCGCGGCCGGTGTCTTCACCCGCAACCGCTTCAAGGCCGCGCCGGTCCTGTGGTCGGCCCAGGTCCTCAGCGGTGGCCGGGTCAAGGCCGTCGTACTCAACTCCGGCGGCGCCAACGCCTGCACCGGCCCGCTGGGGTTCCAGGACACCCATGCCACCGCGGAGAAGGTGGCCGAGCTCCTGGACGACTCCGCGGCCGAGATCGCGGTCTGCTCCACCGGCCTGATCGGCGAGCGGCTGCCGATGGAGGCGCTGCTCGGCGGAGTGGAGACCGCGGCCGCCCAGCTCAGCCGTGACGGGGGCCTGGCGGCCGCCGACGCGATCCGGACCACCGACACCGTCAGCAAGATCTCGTTCCGCCGGGGCGAGAACGGCTACATGGTGGGCGGCATGGCCAAGGGCGCCGGAATGCTCGCGCCCGCGCTCGCCACGATGCTGTGCGTGCTCACCACCGACGCCGACCTCACCTCCGAAGAGCTCGACACGGTGCTGCGCAGGGCGACCTCCGTGACGTTCGACCGCCTCGACACCGACGGCTGCATGTCGACCAACGACACCGTCTTGCTGCTCGCGAGCGGCGCGTCGGGGGTGCGTCCCGACCTCGCCGAGTTCGAGAACGTCGTCACCGCCGTCTGCGCGGACCTCGCCCGGCAGCTCCTCGTCGACGCCGAGGGCGCCTCCAAGGCGATCGCCATCGAGGTCGTCGGCGCGGCCTCGGAGGAGGACGCGGTGACGGTCGGCCGCGCGGTGGCCCGCTCCAACCTGCTCAAGTGCGCGATCCACGGCGAGGACCCCAACTGGGGCCGGGTGGTCAGCGCGGTCGGCACCACCGGCGCCGTGTTCGACGCCGAGCGAGTCAACGTGGCGATCAACGGCATCTGGATCTGCCGCGGCGGCGCGGCCGGAGACGACCGCGCCAAGGTCGACCTGCGTCCCCGTGACGTGACCATCACCATCGACCTGTCCGCCGGTGTGCACAGCGCGACCGTGCACACCACCGACCTCACGGCGGCGTACGTGCACGAGAACTCGGCGTACTCGTCATGAACGTCAGGCGGAACGGCGCCCTGGACAAGGCGCACACCCTGATCGAGGCGCTGCCCTGGCTGGCGCGCTTCCACGGCGCGACCGTCGTCATCAAGTACGGCGGCAACGCGATGACGGAGGAGCACCTGCGGGCCAAGTTCGCCGCCGACGTGGTGTTCCTGCGCTACGCCGGCCTGCGGCCCGTGATCGTGCACGGCGGCGGCCCGCAGATCCAGGCGCACCTCGACCTGCTCGGGATCGACAGCCACTTCGTGTCCGGCCTGCGGGTGACCACGCCCGAGGCGATGCAGGTCGTCCGCATGGTCTTGGTCGGCCAGGTCAACCGCGACGTGGTCGGGCTGATCAACCGGCACGGGCCGTTCGCGGTCGGCATGTCCGGCGAGGACGCCCACCTGTTCACCGCCGAGCGCAAGCACGTCGTCGTGGACGGCGTCCCGGTCGACATCGGCCAGGTGGGGGAGATCGTCAAGGTCGAGGCCGGAGCCGTGCGCGCGCTGCTGGACGACGGCCGCATCCCGGTGGTGTCGTCCGTGGCCCGCGGCGAGGACGGCGGGATCTACAACGTCAACGCCGACACCGCGGCCGCCGCACTCGCCGTGGCGCTGCGGGCGTCGAAGCTCATCGTCCTCACCGACGTCGAAGGGCTGTACGCCGACTGGCCCAACAGCGAGGAGGTCATCAGCCGCATCAGCGCCTCCGAGCTCGCCGCGTTGCTGCCGTCGCTGTCCAGCGGCATGGTGCCGAAGATGGAGGCGTGCCTGGCGGCCGTGCGCGGCGGCGTCCCGCAGGCCCACGTGCTCGACGGCCGTGTGCCGCACGCGCTGCTGCTGGAGGTCTTCACCGACGAGGGCATCGGGACGATGGTCGAGCCCGACGACGCCGTCCCCGCCGTACCGGAGGCGATCGGGGCGACGGCGGACGGCGCCGTGAACGGGGAGGTTCCCAGATGACCGGCAACGACGCACTGCGCGGACGCTTCGAGGCGGCGTTCATGCGCAACTACGGTGTGCCGCCCGTCGCCGTCGCGCGTGGCGAGGGATGCGCCGTCTGGGACGTGGACGGGCGCCGCTACCTGGACCTCATCGGCGGCATCGCGGTGACCTCGCTCGGGCACAACCACCCGGCCCTGGTCGAGGCGGTGTCCCGGCAGGTGGCCGCCGTCGCGCACACCTCGAACCTGTTCCTGCACGAACCCGAGGTGCTGCTCGCCGAGAAACTGCTCGCCCTGCTCGGGGAGCCCGCGCGGGTCTTCCTCGCCAACTCCGGCACGGAGGCCAACGAGGCGGCGCTGAAGATCGCCATCAAGTACGGCAGGGCCCGCGGCCGCCGCTACATGGTGGCGGCGGAGAACGGCTTCCACGGCCGCACGCTCGGTGCGCTGTCACTCACCGGCAAGCCCTCCATCCGCGACCAGTTCGGCCCGTTCCCGCTCGACGTGCGGTTCGTTCCGTACGGCGACGCGGACGCGCTCAAGAACGCGGTGACCGAGGACTGCGCCGCGGTCTTCCTGGAGCCGACCCAGGGCGAGGCGGGTGTCGTGCCCCCGCCCGACGGCTACTTCCGGGCCGCCAGGGAGATCTGCTCCTCGGCGGGCGCGCTGCTCGTCGCCGACGAGATCCAGTCGGCCATCGGCCGCACCGGGCACTGGTTCGCCCACCAGGCGGAGGGGGTGGTCCCCGATGTGCTGACGCTGGCCAAGGGCCTCGGCGGCGGCCTGCCGATCGGCGCCTGCATCGGCGTCGGCGAGGCCGGCGAGGTCTTCGCCAAGGGCGACCACGGCTCGACCTTCGGCGGCAACCCGGTCTCGTGCGCGGCGGCGCTCGCCGTACTGGAGACGATCGAGCGTGACGGGCTGCTCGGCAACGTCGCGAAGGTGGGGGCGCTGCTGGCGGAGGGCATCGCCGCCGTGCGGCACCCGCTGCTCAAGGGGGTCAGGGGCCGTGGGCTCTGGCTCGCCGCGGTGCTCACCGCGCCCAAGTCGGCGCAGGTGCAGGCGGCGGCGCAGGAGGCCGGCTTCCTGGTGAACGCCCTGCAACCCGACGCGGTACGGCTCGCGCCGCCGCTCGTGATCACCGAGTCCGACGCGCAGACCTTCCTCGACGCGCTGCCCGGCATCCTGGAGGCGGCCGATGCCTGACAACGACCTCGTGAATCCCGCCGGCGGTCACCAGGCGCGGGTGCGGCACTTCCTGCGCGACGACGACCTCTCCCCGCACGAGCAGGCGGAGGTGCTCGATCTCGCCGAGGCGATGAAGAAGGACCGGTTCGGCTACCGGCCCTTCGAAGGCCCCCGCACGGTCGCCGTGCTGTTCGACAAGCCTTCCACCCGCACCCGCGTCTCCTTCGCGGTCGGCGTGGCCGAGCTGGGCGGCCAGCCGCTGGTCATGGACCTCGGCACGTCCCAGATGGGCCGTGGCGAGCCGATCGAGGACACCGCGCGGGTGCTGTCCCGGCAGGTCGCCGCGATCGTGTGGCGGACGGCGGGCCAGGAACGCATCGAGGCGATGGCGGCTCACTCGGCGGTGCCGGTGGTGAACGCGCTGACCGACGAGTTCCACCCCTGCCAGATCCTCGCCGACCTGCTGACGATCCGGGAGCACAAGGGCTCGCCGCGGGGCCTCACGCTCGCCTACCTCGGCGACGGCGCCAACAACATGGCCCACTCCTACCTGCTGGGAGGGGCCACGGCCGGCATGCACGTCCGGATCGGGGCGCCGGCGGGCTACCTGCCCGACGCCCCGGTCGTGGAGCGGGGGGGCCCCCCCCCCGCGCCGCCCCCGCGGGGGGGGGCGCGGGGGGGGTGATAAAAAAAAAA
>JADGHC010000257.1 GCA_019689655.1 Microbispora sp. | reverse complement strand
TCCGGCGTCGAGCCGCCAGAAGCGTTCGAACACCCGGGCGCGCTCCGCCTGCGGAATGCCGAGACCCTCGTCGACCACGCTGATCTCCAGGTTCGACCCGGCGGGCCGCGCCTCCACCCGGACCGTCCCGCCGGGCGGACTGTGCCGTACGGCGTTGTCGAGCAGGTTGGCCAGCACCTGGGCCAGCAGGGCGGCGTCGGCGGACAGCATCGTCCCCGGCGCGACCGTGCTCACCACCGTGACGTCGTCGCGGGTGAGCGTCGCCTCCGAGGCGGCCTGGCGGCACAGCGACGCCAGGTCGAGCTCCTCCGGCTCGATCAGCCGCGCCCCCGAGTCGAGCCGCGACAGGTCGAGGAGCTGGGTCACCAGGCGGCCGAGCCGCTGCGTCTGGGCGAGTGCCGTGCCGAGGGTGTCGAGGTCGGGCGGCGTGACGCCGTCCACGACGTTCTCCAGCACGGCCTGCAGACCGGTGATCGGCGTGCGGAGCTCGTGGCTGACGTTGGCCACCAGTTCGCGCCGTTGGCGGTCGACCTCGGCGAGATCGGCCGCCATGGCGTTGAAGGCCCGCGCCAGCTCCCCCACCTCGTCGCGGGACGTCGCGGTCACGCGCAGGCCGTACCGGCCCTTGGCGATCGTCTGCGCGGCGGCGGCCATCTCGCGCAGCGGCCGGGTCATGCCGCGGGCGAGGAGCTGCACCATGATCAGCGCGAGTACGACGGCGATCGCGATCCTGAGGTGCCGGGACATCCCGGAGTTGATGCCGACCTCGTTCACGACGAACGCCGCGACCACGGCGAGCACGATCACGATGCCGAGCTTGACCTTGATCCGGCCGAGGAAATCGAGCGGCCTCAACGGCTTGCCCTCTCTGCTGAAGCGGGTGTCACGGGCGGACGAGGGCGTATCCCACGCCGTGGACGGTACGGACGACCTCGGGACCGAGCTTGCGGCGCAGCGCGCGGACGTGGCTGTCCACGGTCCGGGTCGCGGCGGCCTCGGAGTATCCCCAGATGTCCGACAGCAGCCGTTCGCGCTCGAACACGTGGCCGGGCCGCTCGGCGAGCCGCCGCAGCAGGTCGAACTCGGTCCGGGTGAGCTGGGCTTCTTTCCCCCGGACGAACACGCGGCGCTCGGCCGTGTTGATCTCGACGTCGCCGACCCGGATCGTCGTGTCCTCCTGGGCCAGCAGGCCGGCCCGCTCCACCCGCCGCAGCAGCGCGTGGATCCGCGCGACGAGTTCCCGCATGCTGAACGGCTTGGTCATGTAGTCGTCGGCGCCCACGCCCAAGCCGACCAGCACATCCGTCTCCTCGCCGAGCGCGGTGAGCATGAGCACCGGCACCGGCCGGGCCGCCTGCATCCTGCGGCACACCTCGAGCCCGTCCAGGCCCGGCAGCAGCCGGTCGAGGACGACCACGTCGGGCTCCGCCTTCGCGTAGGCCGCGAGCGCCGCCTCGCCGTCGTACGCGACGCGGACGTCGAAACCCTCCGCCGCGAGCCGGAGCCGTACGGCGTTCGCGATGGTGACGTCGTCCTCGACCACGAGGACGCGCCGTTGCTGCGGGGTAGCCATGGACGGAAGCGTAGAACCCGCCTGTGCAGAGCCGTCGTCCGGAATTGTGCAGATCTTGTGCATAGTCGTGTGCCGCGAGCGGCCTCGCCGTCCCGAACGCCCCGGCCGGCCGCCCCATCCTTTCGATCGGCGCGAATCCGCAGGTCACAGGTTTCGTCTCCGGGCCACGGGTAGCCCGGATATGACCAGGAAGGAGGCGCCAATGGACCGCCAGTCAAGGCCGGAGACCATGCGGGAGAGCGACGTGATCGATCTCCTGTTGCAGCAGCACACGCACATCCGGGAGCTGTTCGAGGAGGTCGGCAGGAAGCAGGGGGAGGAGCGCAGGGAGGCGTTCAGCCGCCTCGTCCGCCTGCTCGCCGTCCACGAGACGGCGGAGGAGGAGATCGTTCACCCGTACGCGCGGCGCAAGCTGGTCGGCGGCGACACGATCGTGGACAACCGCCTGCAGGAGGAGGAAGAGGCCAAGGAGATGCTCAGCCGCCTCGACGACATGGACGTGACGACGGCGGAGTTCTCCCGGGAACTGGAGAGGCTGCGCGCCGCCGTGTTCGCCCACGCCGCCGCCGAGGAACGCTACGAGTTCTCCGAGCTCAAGGCGAACACGTCCGAGGGCGAGCGCAAGGCGATGGCCGTGGGCGTCAAGGCGGCCGAGGCGATGGCCCCCACGCATCCGCACCCCGGCATCGAGTCGGCGACGGAGAACGTTCTGCTGGGTACGCCGATCGCGCTCATGGATCGCGCCCGCGACCTGATCCGCAAGGCGATGGGCAAGCCGGAGTCCGGGGAGGGCTGAGGTCCCGGCCGTACGGCGCGACCCGGGCACCCGCACCGGCGAACACGCCGGGTCGCGGCGCCGGGGGTGATCGACCGCCCCGGGCGCCGTGGCGCCGCGCCGGGGCGGCGGATGAGTGCGCCGCGAAACGAACTCCGGCCGGTTATCGGTGATCAGGACGGGCACCCCGGCGAGTCGCGGAACTCGGCCGGGGGCTTCGGACGTTTCCCGGGCGACGCGGGACGACGCCCCCGCGGAACCCGACACGAAAGGCCTGACGATGTCGCCACTGGGCAAGTACTACGTCGGCGCGGCGGTGGTGGCCGTGCTGCTCTTCATCCTTCCGGTGCCGTCGCTGCTGGCCTGGCTGATCACGATCGGCGCGCTGGGGGCGCCCATCGTCGCCTACTTCATGCTGGACGAGTCGCAGCGGGCACGGCTGCGGCGCATCCGCCGCCGGCAGATCGGCCGCTGAGCGCACCCGCGCCGCGATCCGGAGGGCACCGGCCGGGCGCCGCCGCGGCGTCCGGCCCCCGATGTCACGACGAGGCGGTGGCGATCCTGCGGCGCTCCCGCTCGGTGACGTTGCGCTCCATCACGAACGACAGGAACGGGATCGTGCCCGCGAGGAGCACCAGCAGCAGGTAGCCGACGGACCAGCGCGCCTTGATCAGCCCGAGGTTGATCGCGGCCACCAAATAGATCATGTACAGGAAGCCGTGGATCGGCCCGACGACCGCGACCATCGTGTCGCTTCCGAAGCCGTACTTCACGACCATCGCGGCACAGAGCACGAGCAGCATCACGCCGACGATGTAGGCCATGACGCGGTAGAAGTTGAGCGCGGATTCCACGTCGATCATTACCTCTGCTGGGAAGACGGTCATCACACGATAACCGCGCCGGCCGGTGGTCCGGGTTTCGGGGCCCGGTCACGCCTCGGCGTGCGCGGCGGGCGCGGCCGGTCCGGAAGGATCGGCGGGATCGGCGGATTTCGTCTCCCGCTCCCGCTGCCCGCGCAGGGCGTCGCGGACGAAGTGGAACCACATGTACACGGCGAACAGCGCGAAGATCCACCACTGGAGGGCGTAGGCCAGGTTGCGCCAGGTGAACCCGCCGCCCTCGGTCGGCGGGGACACCGCCACCGGCGTGACGCGGGACGGCGGGTCCTGCGAGGTCGCGACGACGAACCCGTTCCGCACCCGCGCGGTCGGCCACACGTTGATCAGCTCCGCCGTCGACACGATCGCCACCTGACCGCGTGGCAGGCTCCCGCTGCGCTGCACGTCGTCGGTCTGCTCGGGCGGCCGCAGCCGCCCGGTCACGGTCACGGTGCCCTCGGGCACCGCCGTGGCCGGATCGGTCGCCGTACGGACCCAGCCGCGTACGATGGGGATGATCGTGCCGTCCGCGAGCCGCAGCGGGGTGAGCAGCCAGAATCCCTTCCCCTCGGCCGCCCGCCCGCCGGGGGCGTCGGCGTCGGCCACCCGGTCGGCCACCAGCAGCTGGTTCGCGGCGTCGTAGGTTCCCGTGGCGGTCACCCTGCGGCTGACCGCCGCGCCGGTGATGTACCGGCCCACCTGGGTCAGCTCGGTGACGTCGACGGGCGCGGGGTCGGGGGCCGGCCGCGGTGCGCCCGACGCCTCGAAGACGCCGAGCTGCCAGCGGCCGAGGAGGGTGAAGGACACGAGCACCCCGATGACCAGCAGGTGCAGGGCCACCAGCCGGGGAGCCAGAAGGGTGCGGAGCATGTCTACAACGCTATCCGCCGGCCGCGCCGGTCCGGTATCCGCACCTGCGGCCGCCCCGGGCCGTCCCAAACTCGTCACCCCGAGAGGGCAAAATCCGACAAATCGCAGCCAGGGTGCACCATGTGTCGCTAGAGTCATGCCCATGTCCGACCCTCAGATCGACCCGGCCGGAAACACACAGGCTTTCCGGGCGTTCGCCCAGCAGCAGGACGCGGAGGCGGCTCGCGAGCAGCCGTCCCGCCTGCCGGTATGGATCGCCGTCGGTGCGGCGCTCGTTGTGATCCTCGCTGTGGTGGTGTACCTCCTGGTTCGCTGACAAACCCGTGCCAGCCGCCGACGACCGCGCCCGTCGGCGGCTTTGTCATGCGCCCGAACCGTCAAGCGCCCGAACCGTCAAGCGCCCGAACCGTCATGCGCCGAACCACGGCCACCGGCCGTCGCCCCTGTACCCGGCCTCCCCATACGAATACATTGGACAAGGATTCCAATAGCAAGGGAGGGCGCATGCCCAGTCCGGGCGTCACGATCATCGGTTCCGGGTTCGCCGGGCTCTGCATGGCCATCAAGCTCAAGGAGGCCGGCTATCACGACTTCGTGATCCTGGAGAAGGCCGGCGACATCGGCGGCACCTGGCGGGACAACACCTATCCCGGCTGCGCCTGCGACGTCCCCTCGCCGCTGTACTCCTTCTCGTTCGAGCTCAACCCCGGCTGGTCGCGGTTGTTCTCCCCCCAGGAGGAGATCTGGGACTACCTGCGGGCCTGCGTCCGCAAATACGGCCTGGAGCCCCACCTGCGGTTCGGCAAGGAGGTCTGCGGGCTGGAGTACGACGACGAGCGGGCCCTGTGGCGGGTGTCGACCGGCGACGGGGAGACGTTCGAGACCCACGCCGTCGTGTCCGGCGTCGGCGCCCTGCACGTGCCGTCGCTGCCCGAGATCCCCGGCCGCGAGCGCTTCTCCGGCGCGGCCTTCCACTCCGCGCGGTGGGACCACTCGGTCGACCTGACCGGCAAGCGCGTCGCCGTCGTCGGCACCGGCGCCTCGGCGGTCCAGTTCGTCCCGGTCGTCGCCGAGCAGGCGAGCCGGCTCACCGTGTTCCAGCGCACGCCCCCGTGGATTCAGCCCAAGCCGGACCTGCCGATAGGCGGGCGGATCAAGCGGTTCATGGAGCTGCCCGGCGGCGCCCGCCTGGCGCGGAACGCCGTCTACTGGCTGCTGGAGACCCGGGCCGTCGGCTTCACGATCGACCCCCGGCTGATGAAGGTCCACCGGGCGATGGCCGAGCGGCACCTCGCCAGGCAGGTGCCGGACCCCGGGCTGCGGGCGAAGCTGACCCCCGACTACACCATCGGCTGCAAGCGCATCCTGCTGTCCAGCGACTACTATCCCGCGCTGACCAGGGACAACGTCGAGCTGGTCACCGACAGGATCACCGAGATCACGCCGCGCTCGATCGTGGACGCCACGGGGCGAGAGCACGAGGTCGATGTGATCGTCTACGCCACCGGTTTCCGGGTGGTCGACTCCCTCAACGAGCAGCGGATCGTCGGCAGGAACGGCGTCAAGATCCAGGACGCGTGGCGGGACGGGATCGAGGCCTACTACGGGATCACGACCACGGGCTTCCCCAACCTGTTCTTCCTGCTCGGCCCCAACACCGGCCTCGGGCACACCTCGGTCGTCTTCATGATCGAGTCACAGGTCCGGTACGTCATCGACTGCCTGCGGCTGCTGTCCAGGACCAAGGCCAAGGCCCTGGACGTACGGCCGGAGGCCCAGCGGGCCTACAACGCCCGCCTGCAGCGGCGGCTGGAGCGGCTGGTGTGGAGCGAGGGCGGCTGCACGAGCTGGTATCTGGACGAGCACGGCAAGAACCGCACGCTGTGGCCCGGCTTCACCTTCGAATACTGGGCGCGTACGCGGAAGGTGAAGCCGGAGGCCTACGAGCTCATCGGCGCCCCGGGCCGGAGCTGACCGGCTCAGCGGTGCGTGCTGACCACGAGGGCGCTGCCCCCGCCGCGCCGGGTGGGTTCGGCGACCGCCTGAACCCGGCCGTTCCCGAGGAACTCCAGGCCGGTCGCCGCGCCGATCTCGTCGACCGGCGGCGTGGTGGGCGGGGTGAACGTGTGCCCCAGCGCGGTCAGCTCCGGGCCGTACCGGTCGATGAACGCCTGCTCGGCCTGGGTCGTGGGGGTGTTGCGCTGCGAGGCGCGCGGCGCGGCCACGGCCTCGGGAAGCGACATGCCGAAGTCGAGCCGGTTCACCAGGATCTGCAGCACGGTCGTGATGATCGTCGCGCCGCCGGGCGAGCCGACCGCGAGCAGCGGCCTGCCGTCCTTGAGCACGATGGTGGGGGCCATCGACGACCGCGGGCGCTTGCCGGGAGCGGGCAGGTTGGGGTCGCCCGGGGCCGGGCCGAAGGTGAAGTCGGTCAGCTCGTTGTTGAGCAGGATGCCGCGGCCGGGCACCACGATCCCGCTGCCGCCGGTCTGCTCGATCGTGATGTTGTAGGCCGCCACGTCGCCCCAGCGGTCGGTGACCACGAGGTGGGTGGTCTCCGGCCCCTCCTTCTTCTCCGGCGGGACCGACACCTCCCGCGCCGCCGGGCAGGTAGCGGAGTAGGACCCGTCGGGCGACCCGGGCGCGGCGGGATGCGGCATCGCCCGCGGGCCGATCAGGCAGGCACGCTCCTTGGCGAACCCGTCCGACAGAAGCTGATCCAGCGGCACGTCCACGTACGCCGGGTCGCCGACATAGGCGTTGCGGTCGGCGAAGGCGAGCCGCGAGGCCTCCAGGTACTCGTGCAGGCCGGCCTGCGGCAGGGCCTCCAGGATTTTCAGCGCCTCCGCCACGGTGGATCCGCCCGATGACGGCGGCGCCATGCCGTACACGTCGAGGCCCTTGTAGGTGACCTTGGTCGGCGGCCGTTCGACGGCCCGGTAGGCCTTGAGGTCGGACACCTCCATGAGCCCGGTGCGGACGTTCCTGGTGGCCCCCGGGCGTACCGGCGGCTTCTTCACCGTGGCGACGATCTCCCGGCCGAGCTCGCCGCCGTACAGCCAGGCGGGACCCCGGATGCCCAGCTCCCGGTAGGTGCGCGCGAGGTCGCGGTTGCGGAAGACCGACCCGACCCGCGGCGGCCGCCCGCCCGGCAGGTAGAGCGCCGCGGTCGAGGTGAAGTCGGCGAACCGGGCGGCGTTCTGCTCCGTCTGGTCGTGGAAGGTCTGGTCGACGACGAAGCCCTTCTCGGCGATGTCGATCGCGGGGCGCAGCACCTGCCGCAGCGACATCGTGCCGTACCTGCGCAACGCCAGGTCCCACTGGGCGACGCTGCCCGGCACGCCGACCGACAGCCCGCTGGTGACGGCCTCGTCGAACGGTATCCCCTCGAACGCCGTCGAGGTCATCGCCCGGGGCGCGGTCTCCCGCCCGTCGATCGTGGTCACCTTCCGGGTGCGGGCGTCGTAGTAGACGATGAAGCCGCCCCCGGCCAGTCCGGCCGAGTAGGGCTCGGTCACGCCCAGCGCGGCCGCGCCCGCCACCGCCGCGTCCATCGCGTTGCCGCCCTGGCGGAGCACCGTGAGGGCGGCCTTGCTGGCGTCCAGGTCCACGGTCGCCACGGCCCCGCCGTACCCCTCCGCGACCGGCTGCTTGATCTCCTTGCCCGGCCGGTGTACGCCCGCCTCGGCGGGCGGGGCGAGCAGGCCCGCCAGCGTGACCAGTCCCAGCGAAGTGACGACGACGCTCCTCATGCCCGGCACCTCCACCACATCACCGATCACCCCAGCATGACTCACGACGGTCAGAAAGGCTGGGGGATTGTCCGCTTTTGGACGCCCCTTGCGGCACCGTTCCGCGGACCCGCCGTGCGGGCACCCCTCGGCCCCGCACCGATCCGACGAGAGGAGCAGCCCGCCGTACGCCCCATGGCGGATGCGGTGAGCAGCGGCGATGGCCTAGCGTGCGGGTGTGCGTTCCCGTTCGGCGGTCTTCCACCGCATCGATCCCGTTTTGCCGATCATCATCGGGGTCGTCCAGGTGTTTCTGACGATGGGCGCCCAGTACTGGCAGTTGCGCAACCCCGACCTCGGGCGGACGCCGCTGACCTGGTGGGGCTACGCCCTGCTGCTGGTCGGGCCGCTCGCGCTCGCGCTGCGCCGCCGGGCGCCGGTCGCCACGCTGGCCGTCACGCTCATCTCGACCGCGGTCTACATGCTGCTGAACTACGCGTACGGGCCGGTGTTCCTCAGCCCGATCATCGTGATGTTCAACGCGGTGCAGTACGGGCACCGCCG
>JADGHC010000256.1 GCA_019689655.1 Microbispora sp. | reverse complement strand
ACGAGGGCCCACTTCTGGTTGGATCCACCCCAGCAGGAGTAGATCTGGATCCTCGTGCCGTTGGCGGTGCCGCCGCCGACGACATCGAGGCACTTGTTCGCGCCGACCGCGGTGATCGTGCCGTCGGAGTTGAAGCGCCACTTCTGGTTGCTCTGGCCGTTGCAGTCCCAGATGATCACCTGGGTGCCGTCCGCGGTGCCGGCGCCGTACACGTCCAGGCACTTGTTGCCGTAGACGCGCAGCTCACCGGCGCTCGTGAGGGTCCACTGCTGGTTGGCGCCGCCGTGGCAGTCCCAGATCTGCACCTGGGTGCCGTTGGCCTGAGAGACGCCGACGACGTCCAGGCACCGGCCCGACCCGACACCCTTGATGGCGCTCGTGGACGAGGGCGTCGGCGTCGGCGTCTGGGTGGGGGTGCCGCCAGGCTGGCCGATGCTGCCGGGCACCGACTGGAGCGCGTCGTACCAGGCGGCCGCCATCTTGTCATAGCCGGCGGAGGTCGGATGGATGCCGTCGATGAGGTCGGCCGTGGTCAGCTTGCTGTGCATGTCGACCAGGTGGACGTGCTTGCCGCTGTTCGCCTTGCTCTGCACGATGCCGGGGATGGCCGCGTTGAACGTCCTGGCCGCCGCCTCCTGACCGGAGTTCGACAACGGGATGATCGTCGCCACGAACACATCCGCGTCCGGGGCCGCCGTCGTGATGTGGTCGATCAACGTGGACAGCCGCTGCGGGGCCGTGGACAGGTTGTAGTTCTGCAGCACGTCGTTGGTGCCGATGTGCAGCAGCACGGTACGCGGGGTGTAGGTGTGCAGCCAGCCGGTGATGTTGGCGTCGATTTGGTCAATCCGCCATCCCGGATGCCCCTCGTGGTCGTGGTCGCCCAGAGTGCTCGGCCCGTTGAACTGTGACCCGACGAAATCGATCACGTATCGGCCGGCGGCCAGGCGCTGCCACAGTCCGATCCGGTATCCACCCGGCACCTGGGTGCCCTCGGTGATCGAGTCGCCGAGCGGCATCACCCGCACCCCGCCGTTCGACTCCGCGACGGCGGCGCCCGCGCCCATCACCGCGCTCGTCGCCGCCACGAGCACGGTCAGCAGTGCCGCGGTCCACCATCGTCTCCACCTGTGCATGGTCACCCCTCGACCCGGGGTCCGGGGGAGACCGGCTCGGGTGTCGGCACCCGGGCCGCGGGCCGCTTCACCGGCCGGGACGGTGGTTCCGGCGCTGATCCGGCGCCGGAGGCGTGCGATGTTCATAGGTACTCCTGGGAGTGAGCGGGGACAGGTGGTGGTCCCGCCGGCGGCCGGGTGCCGGCGAGCCTTCCGGCCGAGGCCCCGTATCCCGGGCCTCGGTTGATGTTAGCGCTAACATTGCACGCTGCTATGCGCCGATTTCCTTTCTCCGCTGATTGAGTGGTGGTGCGGCGGAGCAAACACGACGTCCGATCTCTCGTCAAGGCTCTCGCTTGTCTCCGCCCGGCCCCGGGACGCCTCATCTGCCACGACGGGAGCCGGCCCCACCGTTTGCCGGACGCGATTCCTGAAAGTTTCATCGCGAAGGCCATCGGCGATGAGCCGGCCGGGGCCTCGCGCGGGCGCCGGTGAAATTTCCCTTGACGGGATCGAAGAAATGCCTCGTTATCGCCCGAAGCTGCCGCCGGAGTCGGCGAAACTGTCCATCACAGTCCTTGACACGTTTCTTGGTGGTTTTCACACTGGCGCTCGGACGGCCGGATCCTGCGGTGGCCGGTGGTGAGTGGCAGGATCTCGCGGACTCCGTTACATGGCGCCGTCACCCCTCGTAAGGCACGGGCTGCGGACCACGCGCCCGAGGCTGCGCCCCGCATGCCTTGAATCAGAAGAACATCCCCCGTGAAAGGATTGTGTGGATGTCTTTGCCTTCGTACCAGTTCAGTCGCAGGCAGATACTCATCGCGGCGGGAACCGCCGCAGCCGCGGGCCTGCTGAAGGCGGGTCCCGCGTGGGCCACTGCCGGTCCGCAGAGCTACACCGCGAGCTGGTCGTCGGTGGACCAGCATCCCCCGGCCGCCGAATGGTTCCAGGATGCGAAGTTCGGAATCTACTTCCACTGGGGGGTGTTCAGCGTCCCGGCCTATGCCAACGAGTGGTACCCGCGGAACATGTACAACAACGGATCGAACGAGAACAATCACCATAAGAGCGTCTATGGCGATCCGTCGGTCTGGCCGTACCACAACTTCATCAACGGCGCACGGGACAAGGCCGGCAATTGGGTGCAGTTCGCGCCGAAGCTGAAGTCCGCCGGGGGCAATTTCGACCCGGACGAGTGGGCGCAGCTGTTCGCCGACGCCGGCGCCAGGTTCGCCGGGCCGGTGGCCGAGCACCACGACGGCTATTCCATGTGGAACAGCCGGGTGAACGAGTGGAACTCGGTCGCCACCGGGCCCAGGCTCGACCTGCTGCGACTGCACGCCGACGCCATCCGGGCCAAGGGCCTCAAGCTGCTGGTTGCGATGCACCACGCGTACAACTTCACCGGCTACTACCAGTGGGTGCCGGCCCAGCCCACGACCTCGCTGAAGAAGTTGTACGGTCAGCTCAGCTTCGCCGAGGAGCAGCAGCTGTGGTACGACAAGCTCAAGGAGATCATCGACGGCTACCAGCCCGACATCATCTGGCAGGACTTCAACCTCAGCCGCCTGGACGAGTCGCGGCGGCTGGCATTCCTCGCGTACTACTACAACCAGGCGGTCGCCTGGAACAAGGACGTGGTCGCGACCTATAAGGACGGGTTCAACACCAGGGGCGAGGTCTTCGACTACGAGCGCGGCGGGCCGGCCGCCATTCAGACTCCCTACTGGCTGACCGACGACAGCATCTCCAGTTCCAGCTGGTGCTACACCGTCGGCATCGGCTACTACTCGCTCAACGCCATACTGCACTCGCTGATCGACCGGGTCAGCAAGAACGGCACCATGCTGCTGAACATCGCCCCGATGGCCGACGGCACCATCCCGTCCGGGCAGCGGTCGATCCTGCTGGGCATCGGGGACTATCTCAAACGGTTCGGTGAGTCCATCTACGCCACCCGCGCCTGGGAGACCTACGGCGAAGGCCCCACCCAGATGGGCGGCGGCTCCTTCACGGAGCCTCGGGCGGGCACCGGCGCCGACATCCGCTTCACCCGGAGCAAGGACAACACCGTGCTGTACGCCACGGTGCTGGGCTGGCCGGGCGGCACCCTGCACATCACGACGCTGGGCGCCAACCGGATCAACCTGAGCAATCTGGCGTCGGTGCAGCTGCTCGGGCCCTCGGCCGGTCAGTACACCACCCTCTCCGGCCACACGCAGGACGGTTCCGCCCTGCACATCCCCATGCCCTCGTCCAACGCCCCCTTCAGCGCGCCCGCGTACGTGGTCAAACTGACCTTCAACGGCCAGATCCCCGCCCTGGGATCGGGTCCCATCCCGACGGGATGGGTGCGGATCACCAACGTCACCACCGGCCACGTCCTGGACAGCGGCGGAAACGTCGCACCCGGCTCGGGGCTCAAGCAGTGGTACTGGGACGGCAGCCCCAACCTCCAGTGGCAACTGGTGGGCCTGGGCAACGGCTACTACCGGCTCGTCAACCGGACCAACGGCATGGTCGCCGACAGCTGGGGCAACACGGCCAACGGCGCGACCTGCCTGCAGGCGGCCTGGAACGGCGGCGTCAACCAGCAATGGCGGCTCAACAGCTTGGGCAACGGCCGCTATCAGATCATCAACCGCGGCACCGGCACGGCGCTGGACAGCGGTGGCGACTTCACGGTGGGCGCGAGGGTCAAGCTGTGGACGCCGGACCCCAGCACCAACCTCCAGTGGACCATCACCGCGATCTGACCGGGACGCAACCGAGTCCGGGTGCCGTGGGCCGTCCACCGCCGGGCCCCCTGCCGGTGGAGCGTTCGCCGGAGTACCGTGCCAAGTATGACCGGTATGTCCGGAGCCGATCCGGCCCGTGATCCGGTCCGCGGCGAGCCCGGTGCGGCGCTTGTCGCCCATGTCTGCGATCACTTGGCCCAGGCCGGCTTTCCCGTGGTCGAGTGTTCGCCGAGCGCATGGGAGTCGGGGGAGCTGGACGTGGCCGAGCCCGGCCTGGTGGTGTACGGAACGCCGGGCGGGGCGGTCGTGCGCTGGGCCGCCACGGACGGATTCACCGCCTGGACCAACAGAGTCGCGGCCCACGGCGTCCAGCACGTTCTGCACACCGCCGTGCGCACCGCCGTGGCCACGACGTTGCGCAAGGCCGGATACGAGGTCACCGACGATCACGGGAGCGGCGAGCTCTTCGTCCGCTGCCCTTCCTGACGACGGCGCATCGCGATTTCCGGACACCTACTGCGGCCAAGGCGATGAACGTTTCATCGTCGCTTCTCCGCAGGCGCCTCGTTGCACCAAATGACACGCATATGCCGGATGAGAGGGTGAGAGCCGGAGCTTGACAGGAGTGCCCCGGTCGTATTTGCTCCGCCGCGTCACCACCGGCAGCGCCCATTGTCAAAGGGAGCCGTGTATGACCAAATGTTAGCGCTAACATAACGGTCCGCATTTCCGCACCCCCAAGGAGTAAGACATGTTCCCAGCGCCGCTCCGTGTGGCGGTTGGCCGGCGACGGTCGCCGGCCGCCGTCCTCACCTGCCTGCTGGCGGCGCTCGCGACGGTGCTCGCCGGTGCGCTCGTACGGGTGACCCCGGCCTCGGCCGCGAGCGTCGACACCAGCGCCTGGTATGTCCTGATCAACCGCAACAGCGGCAAGGCCCTCGACGTCTACAACTGGTCCACCGCCGACGGCGGGTCACTCGTGCAGTGGTCCCGCACCGACGGCAACAACCAGCAGTGGCGGTTCATCGACTCCGGCGACGGCTACTACCGCCTGCAGTCACGCCACTCGGGCAAAGTGCTCGACGTCGCCAACTACTCCACCGCCGACGCCGCCGACATCGTGCAGTGGACCGATCACAACGGCACCAACCAGCAGTTCCGGCTCGTGGACTCGTCCGATGGCTACGTACGGCTGATCAACCGCAACAGCGGCAAGGCCGTGGAAGTCCAGAACGCCTCCACCGCGGACGGCGGCAGGATCGTGCAGTACCTCGACTGGGGCGGCGCCAACCAGCAATGGCAGCTCGTCCGCGTCGACGGCGGCACCTCGACCCCGTCGCCGACCTCGTCCTCGGGGCAGTTCACCAACCCGGTGCTGTGGGAGGACTTGGCCGATATCGACATCTTCCGCGTGGACGACACCTACTACTACTCGGCCTCCACGATGCACTACTCGCCCGGCGCGCCGATCCTGCGCTCCTACGACCTGGTGCACTGGGAGTACGCCGGCCACTCCGTGCCGAAACTCGACTTCGGATCCAAGTACGACCTGAACGGCGGGCGGGCGTACGTCAACGGGATATGGGCGTCGTTCCTGAACTACCGCAAGAGCAACAAGACCTTCTACTGGGGCGGCTGCATCGACTTCAGCAAGACCTACATCTACACCGCCACCTCGGTCGAAGGCCCGTGGAACCGGCTCACCACGATCAACAAGTGCTACTACGACGCCGGGCTGCTCATCGACGACGACGACACGATGTACGTCGCCTACGGCAACACCAACATCAGCGTGGCCCAGCTGTCGCCCGACGGGAAGACCGAGGTCCGCAGCCAGCAGGTGTTCACCACCCCCTCCAGCGTCGGCACGCTCGAGGGCTCGCGGATGTACAAGCGCAACGGCGCCTACTACATCTTCCTGACCCGGCCGGCCAACGGGCAGTACGTGCTGAAGTCCACCAACGGCCCGTTCGGCCCGTACGAGATGCGCCAGGTGCTGCTGAACATGGCCGGCCCGGTCGCCGGCGGCGGCGTGCCGCACCAGGGCGGGCTGGTGCAGACCCAGAAGGGCGACTGGTACTACATGGCCTTCCAGGACGCCTACCCCGGCGGCCGCATCCCCGTCCTGGCCCCCATCACCTGGACCGCCGACGGCTGGCCGACCATACAGACGGTGAACGGCGCCTGGGGCGCCTCCTACCCCGTCCCGGACGTGCCGGCCCCGCCGCGGCAGGTGAAGTCCCCGACCGGGACCGACACCTTCAGCGGCACCCAGCTCGGCCCGGAGTGGGAGTGGAACCACAACCCCGACACCTCGAAGTACAGCGTGAACAACGGGCTGCGGCTGCAGACCGCCACCGTGACGAACGACCTGTACTCGGCCCGCAACACCCTCACCCACCGCATCCTCGGCCCGTCCTCGACCGCGACGATCGAGCTGGACTACTCGGCCATGCGTGACGGTGACCGGGCCGGGCTGGCGATGCTGCGCGACTCGTCGGCCTGGATCGGCGTCAAGCGCGACAACGGCCAGACTCGGGTGGTCATGACCAACGGCCTGACCATGAACAGCAGCTGGCAGACCACCTCCACCGGCTACGAGGCCGCGAGCGCGCCGGTATCCGGTGGGCGGATCTGGCTGCGGGTGGGCGCCGACATTCGCCCGGGCAGCGGCCGGCAGGCCCGCTTCTCCTACAGCACCGACGGGGTGAACTTCACCTCGCTGGGGCCCGCGTTCACGATGGGCAACGCCTGGCAGTTCTTCATGGGCTACCGCTTCGCCATCTTCAACTACGCCACCCAGTCCCTGGGCGGCGCGGTCACCGTCAACCGATTCGACCTCACCACCCCCTGACAACCGCCGGAAGGAAGGTCAGATGGGCAGGATTCTTCGCTGGGCGATGGCGGTGGCACTGGCCGCCGGGTCCCTGGTCGCGGCCGGCAGCATGACGTCGCCCGCCGCGGCATTGGACAACGGGCTCGCCCGTACGCCCCAGATGGGATGGAACGACTGGAACACCTTCGGCTGCAACGTCAGCGACAGCCTGATCCGGCAGACCGCGGACGCGATGGTCTCCAGCGGCATGGCGGCGGCGGGCTACACCTACGTCAACATCGACGACTGCTGGTCGACCAGGAGCCGCAACGCCAACGGAGACCTGGTGCCCGACCCGCAGAAGTTCCCGTACGGCATCAAGGCGCTGGCCGACTACGTCCACTCCAAAGGGCTCAAGCTCGGCATCTACTCCTCGGCAGGCACCACCACGTGCGCGGGGTACCCCGCCAGCCTGGGCTACGAGCGCAGGGACGCCGCCCTGTGGGCGTCGTGGGGGATCGACTACCTGAAGTACGACAACTGCGGCGACCACCAGGGCAAGAGCGGACCGGAGCGGTACGCGGCGATGCGCGACGCGCTGGCGGCCACCGGCCGTCCGATCCTGTTCAGCCTGTGCAACTGGGGCCAGGAGGGCGTGTGGACCTGGGGGATGCAGACCGGCAACTCCTGGCGTACCACCGGAGACATCCAGGCGAACTGGAACTCGATCACCGGCATCCTGGACCAGCAGGTCGGGCTGGAGGCGTACTCGGGTCCGGGCGGCTGGAACGACCCCGACATGCTGGAGGTCGGCGTCGGCTCCCTGAACGGGACCGAGGGGAGGGCGCACTTCAGCCTCTGGGCGCTGCTGAACGCGCCGCTCATCGCGGGCAACGACCTGCGCACGATGAGCGCCGACACCCGTGAGATCCTCACCAACACCGAGGTCATCGCCGTCAACCAGGACTGGGGCGGCAAGCAGGGCCACAAGATCAGCGACAACGGCAACCTCGAGGTGTGGCGCAAGCCGATGTCCAACGGGTCGGTCGCGGTCGTGCTGCTCAACCGCGGCAACGGCACGGCGACGGTGTCCACCACCACCTCCGCCCTCGGGCTCGGCGCCGCGTCCTCCTACTCGGTCCGCGACCTGTGGGCGCACACCACCTTCTCCTCGACGGGGACGATCAGCGCGCAGGTGCCCGCGCACGGCGCCGCCATGTACGTCGTCACCGGAGGGGGCCTGGTCACGCCCTCGGCGACACCGACGCCCAGTGGGACGAGCGCGATCAAGGGTGTGGGGTCGGGCCGGTGCCTGGACGTCACCGGCGCCTCGCAGGCCAGCGGCACGGAGGTGGAGATCTGGGACTGCCACGGCGGCGCCAACCAGCAGTGGACGTTCACGAGCGCCGGTGAGCTACGCGTCTACGGCAATAAATGCCTGGATGTGTACAACCGGGGCACCGCGGACGGCACCAGTGTGATCATCTGGGATTGCAACGGCCAGGACAACCAGAAGTGGCGCTTCAACGCCGACGGCACCATCACCGCCGTCGGGGCGAACAAGTGCCTGGACGTGGCGAACTACGGCACCGCCAACGGCAGCAAGGTCCAGATCTGGACCTGCCACGGCGGCACCAATCAGCGGTGGACCCGCGTCTGACACCACCCGTCGTGGTCCTCGGGCCGGCCCCCGGGCCGGGGGGCGGGCCGGCCCCGGCCCCCCGCCGCCGGCGACCGGGGCCGGCCGGGGCGGGGC
>JADGHC010000255.1 GCA_019689655.1 Microbispora sp. | reverse complement strand
ATGCCGCAGGGGGGTCCCCACCCAACCACCCCCCACACCCCCCCGCGGCCCCCGCCGCGGGGGGCGGGCGGGCGGGAGCGGGCCCCGGCGCCGGGGGCCGGCAGCACGCGCGGCAGGCCGCGCCGGGGCGGTTCGGGGCAGTGGGCGGCCTGGGCGTTCCTGGCGCCGGTGGTGGTCTACCTGCTCGCGTTCTACGCCTATCCGCTGTACCGCAACGTCGACCTGAGCCTGCGCGACTACACGGTGCGCTCGTTCGTGCAGGGGGACGCGCCGTTCACCGGGTTCGCCAACTACGCGAAGGTGTTCGCCGACGCCACCTTCGGCCCGGCGCTGTGGCACACGGTGGTGTTCACCGTGGTGTCGCTGGTCTTCCAGTTCACCATCGGGCTCGCGCTGGCGGTGTTCTTCCACCACAACTTCCGGCTGTCGGCCACGCTGCGGGCGCTGTTCCTGGTGCCGTGGCTGCTGCCGCTGATCGTGTCGTCCTCGACCTGGTCGTGGATGCTCAACAGCGAATCGGGCGTGGTCAACGCGGTGCTGGCGGCGGTGGGACTCGATCCGGTCAACTGGCTGACCTCGCCGGACTGGTCGCTGTGGTCGGTGACCATCGCCAACATCTGGATCGGCATCCCGTTCAACCTGGTGGTGCTCTACAGCGGCCTGCAGGCGATCCCGTCCCACGTCCACGAGGCGGCGGCGCTGGACGGCGCGACCGCCTGGCAGCGGTTCTGGCGGGTGACGTTCCCGCTGCTGCGGCCGGTCTCGGCGATCACGCTGCTGCTCGGGCTGGTCTACACGCTGAAGGTCTTCGACATCATCTGGATCATGACGAAGGGCGGCCCGAGCGACGCGTCCACGACGCTGGCCACCTGGTCCTACCGGCTCGGCTTCGGCAACCTGCTGCCGTCCTTCGGCCCCGGGGCGGCGGTCGGCAACCTGCTGATCGTGACGTCCCTGGTCTTCGGCCTCGTCTACATCCGCGTGCAGCGACGGCAGGGGGCGGCATGATGGCGACCCGGCGCACCTGGTGGCGGACCGGCCTGGGCGTGGTGTTCACCGCGCTCATGCTGTTCCCGGTCTACTGGATGGTCAACGTGTCGTTCACCCGGGACCAGGACATGCGCAAGTCGCCGCCGTACTGGTTCCCGGTGCACGGCACGCTGGAGGGCTACCGCGCGGTGCTGGAACAGCAGGGGCCCTACCTCGCCACGAGCCTCTTGGTGGGGCTGGGCACCGTGGCCCTGACCTTGGTGATCGCCGCGCCCGCGGCGTACTCGCTGGCCAAGCTGCGCCCGCGCGGCGGCGGCGTGCTGAGCTTCGTGCTGCTGATCGCGCAGATGATCCCGGGCGTGATCATGGCGATGGGCTTCTACGCCATCTATCTGAGCACCGGGGTGCTGAACACCGTGCCGGGGCTGATCGTGGCAGACTCCACCCTTGCGGTGCCGTTCGCCGTACTGATCTTCACCGCGTTCATGTCCGGCATCCCCGAGGAGCTGCTGCAGGCCGCCCGGGTCGACGGCGCGGGCGCGCTGCGCACGTTCTGGTCGATCGTGCTGCCGGTCTCCCGCAACTCGGTCATCACAGTGTCGCTGTTCGCGTTCCTGTGGGCCTGGTCGGACTTCATCTTCGCCTCCACCCTCGACCAGGGCGGCGCCCACCAGCCGATCACCCTCGGCATCTACCACTACATCGGCAACAACAACCAGCAGTGGAACGCCATCATGGCGACCGCGGTCGTCGCCTCCATCCCGGCCGCCGTGCTCCTCGTCATCGCCCAGCGCTACGTCGCCGCCGGGGTCACCGCCGGCGCCGTCAAGGACTGAGGAAGCGTTCCACACCCCACGAACGACGTCGTCCGCGCTCGGCCGGAACGCAAACGCTGACGCCGGCTCGGTGAGACGACGTGCGGAAAGGTGAACGCCCCCGCGTTCACGCAACAAAAGGAGTTCCCCCCATGTCCCGAACGGCATTTTCCCCGGGGAGTGCGTTAGCCCCGCGCCTCGGCCGCCGGTTCCTGCGCGCGGCGGCCGTGGTGGCCGCGCTCGCGAGCGCGGCCACCGGAGCCGTCCTCCCGCCCGCGTCCGCGGCCACCACGCAAGCGACGGCGCCGGCGCCCGCGGCCACGCTCGTGGTGAAGGCAGATCAGCCGTTCCGCCCGGTTACGCACGTCGCGACGGGCTCCCTGTATGGCCTCGCCGACGACGCGACACCCTCCGACGACCTGGTCAAGGCCATCAAGCCGAACACGTTCGTCCAGATGGCCGTGGGCGGCAAGCAGCAGGCCAAGGGCGATGTGCTGGTGGTCGCCGACAAGGCGGCCAGAGCGGGCGCGAAGGTCGTCGACCGCCTATCGGACTATTACGCCGGCTGGCCGTACAGGTTCAGCTGGGACACCTGGCCCGACGTCGTGGAGCAGCAGGTCAAGGCCGTCCAGGCGTCCGGAGTGACGAACATGGTGGCGTGGGAGCTGTGGAACGAGCCGGACAACACCTGGCTCGCGTCCAACGGCACCTTCGAGGACTTCTGGACGAAGACCTTCCGTCAGGTGCGCTCGCTCGACCCGGACACGCCGATCCAGGGCCCGAGTTTCTCCGACAACATCAACGACATGGAGAAATTCCTCCGGCACGCGGTCGAGACGGACACGGTGCCCGACATCATCTCCTGGCACGAGCTGATCAACTCGGGCAAGATCGTGACTGACCTCGCCAAGGTCGACGCCATCATGAAGGACCTCGGCATCAGCCCTCGCCCGATCTCGATCGAGGAGTACGCCGCGCCGTCCGAGGTCGGCATCCCCGGCGCGCTCGTGGGCTACATCGCGAAGTTCGAGCGATACGGCATCCACGATGCAGAGCTCGCGTTCTGGAACGGCTACGGCGCGCTCGGCGACCTGCTGACCGGCACCGGCGGGAAGCCGAACGGCGCCTACTGGCTCTACAAGTGGTATGCCGACATGAGCGGCGACATGGTCACCACCATCCCGCCCAACGCCACGACCGGCCTCGACGGCGCCGCCGCCGTGCCCACCGACAAGAAGGAGGTCAGCGTGATCTTCGGCGGTGGCAGCGGCGCCACCGCCGTCAAGGTCGACGGGCTGGACAAGCTCGACCTCGGCGACACCGTCCACGTGAAGCTCGAATACACCCCGTCGTACGGGCGCACCAACCCCGTCGCCGGCCCGATCACCATCTCCGACACCGTCTACAAGGTCACCGACGGCTCCATCACGGTGCCGGTGGCGATGAGCTCCGCCGACGCCTATCACCTGGTGATCAGCGGTGACGGTGTGGCGACCGACCTCGAGGGCACCTATCGGATCACCAACCTCAACAGCGGGCTCGCGCTCGACACCCACGACGCGGGGACGTCGGACGGGACCCTGGTGAACCAGGCCGACGTCACGGACGGCGCCACGCAGCGGTGGAAGCTGGTCTCCACCGGCTCCGGCCTCTACAAGGTGGTCAACGCGGCCAGCGGTCTCGTGCTCGGGGTGAAGGACGCCGGATCCGGCAACGGCGCGTCCGCCGTCGTGGAGACCGACACCGGCAGCAACACGCAGCTCTGGCAGGTCGTGCCCGACGGAAAGGGCCACAACCAGCTCGTGAACTACGACACGGGCCTGGTGCTCGCCGTTGACGGCATGAGCAAGGACTCGGGCGCCCAGGTCGTGCAGTGGAGTGACACCACCATCACCTCCTCCGGCATCGCCGGCACCCGGGTAACCGGCAAGCTCGGCAAGGCGATCGCCCTGTCCGGCGCCAACCAGTACGTCAACGTGCCGCGCGGCGCGGTGAGCGGGGTCACGGGCGACTTCACGGTCTCGGCGTGGGTCAACCCCACTAAGAACTCCACTTGGTCACGCGTGTTCGACTTCGGCAGCGGCACGTCGAACTACATGTTCCTGACGGTCACCAATGGCACCGGGCTCCGGTTCGCCATCACGACCAGCGGCGCCGGTGGAGAGCAACTGATCAGCTCCACCACGACCCTGCCGCTCAACACCTGGTCGCTGGTGACGGTGACCGTGTCCGGCACCACCGGCACCCTCTACGTCGACGACAAGGTCGTGGGCACCAACACCAATATCACTCTGCACCCGTCCAGCCTCGGCAACACCACCCAGAACTGGATCGGCCGCTCGCAGTACGGGGCGGACCCGTACCTGGCCGCCGCGGTGGACGACTTCAACGTCTACAGCCGCGCGCTGACCGCGTCCGAAGTGTCCGCCCTCGCGACCGGGCAGGTGGGCACGGGCGACGTCCTGCACTACACGTTCGACGAGAGCTCGGGTGCGGCCATCGCCGACTCGTCGGGCAACGGACGCGACGCGACCTTCGTCGCCAGCCCGGCGCCCGCGACGGGTGACGCCGCCGTCCCCGACCACTTCTGGACCCTCACGCCATACCCGGCGATCAAGGGCGTTTCGGTGGCCGACGGCGCGACCGTCTCCGGCACGGTGACCTTCACCGTCGACCTCAGCGGCGCGGCGTCCGACATCTCCTACACCTACATCGAGCTCAACCGCGACGGCGTCTGGCTGACCGACAACACCAAGGCACCCGGCAGCCACAGCGACGGGCTCCACCCCAACCTCGTCGTCGACACCACCGCCTATCCGAACGGCACCTACCAGCTCAAGATCGACGTGGTCGGCACGAACGAGCTGACCACCGAGCAGACCGTCTCCATCGTCATCGACAACCCTCCGGCGTGGAGCGCGACCTCGGTCTACAACACCGGTGACGAGGTGACCTACAAGGGATCGGTCTGGCGCGCCTCGTGGTGGACGAAGAACCAGGCCCCCGGCGACCCGTACGGCCCGTGGCAGGAAATCGTGTCCACGCCGGACGGCACCGCCGTCTGGACTCCGTCACGGATCTTCGTCGCCGGCGACCGGGCGGAATACCAGGGTGTCGTCTACCAGGCGAAGTGGTGGACCCGCAACCAGAAGCCGGGTGACCCGAACGGTCCCTGGACCCCCGCGAATAAGACCGAATAAGACCGAATAAGACCGGATAGACCGGCCGATGTCGCGGGCCGGGCGGCCTCCGGGCGCCCGGCCCGTTCTGCCGTGTCATGCCGGTTCGGAGGTCTGGGGTCCCCGCCCGGCGGCGTCACCGGACGGGGTTTCTGACCAGGTAGATGTCGCGCACCTGCTCCCCGCCCGCGTCGAGGTCGAGCACCACACAGGCGCCAAGATCATCCTGACCAGGGCACGTGCGTGACGGCGAACAGCTGGTCACCCCTGACGGGTTTGCCCGCTGCCTGGAACAAAGACAGGACCTGCTGCTCGGGCTCCGCCCGGGCATCGAGTCGACCAGGCGCGACGCCGTCGAGCCGATGCCCGCTGGGAGCACGCTGCGCGCGCAGGCCGAGGCCACGGCTCACCTCCCGCCGGAGGATGTGTGCGACGAGATCGTCCGACACATACCCCACGCGACCATCGACGACGTCGACAGCGTCCGGCCCCGGGCTCTCGCCGAGCCCGGTGCTCCCTCGTGCCGCAGGTTGACCCGCCCGTGCTCATGCTGCGGCCTTGAGCGTACTCGCCGGCGGTTCGGCCGCCGATGGCCGGCTCGGCCCCGGCAGGGCCAGCCGCAGGACACGCTTCCAGACCGAGCCGACCTGCCGGGCCAGTGAGCCGGACGTGTAGGGGAGGCCGAACCGCTCGCACAGGGCGCGTACGCGCGGCGCGATCTCGGCGTACCGGTTGCTGGGCAAGTCGGGGAACAGATGGTGCTCGATCTGGTGGCTGAGGTTGCCGCTCATGATGTGGAAGAGGCGTCCGCCGTCGATGTTGCACGAGCCGAGTAGCTGGCGTACGTACCACTCGCCGCGGGTCTCGTTCTCGAGCCGGTCCTCGGTGAAGACCTCCGCGCCCTCCGGGAAGTGGCCGCAGAAGATGATGGTGTGCGCCCACACGTTGCGTGCCAGGTTCGCGGTCAGGTTGCCGAGCAGGACGGGCAGGAAGGCCGGACCGGCGAGCAGCGGGAACGCGATGTAGTCCTTGACGATCTGGCGTCGTATCTTGGCCGCCACGGCGCGAGCCTGCGCGAATGCTTCCTTCGGATCCTTTCTCCCCGACGGGATGCGCTCCAGTTCGAGGTCGTAGATCGCTATGCCGTACTCGAAGAAAAGGGCCAGCAGCGCGTTGTAGAACGGCTGGGCGAGATAGATCGGATGCCACGGCTGCTCCGGGGTGATCCGCATCGCCGAATAGCCGATGTCGCGGTCCTTGCCGAGCACGTTCGTCCAGGTGTGGTGGACGAAGTTGTGGGAGTGTTTCCACTGGTCGGCGGGGGAGGCGGTGTCCCATTCCCATGTGGTCGAGTGGATCTTGGGGTCCCGCATCCAGTCCCACTGCCCGTGCAGGACGTTGTGGCCGATCTCCATGTTCTCCAGGATCTTGGCGACGGCCAGTGCCGCCGTCCCGGCGGCCCAGGCGGGCGGCAGCCAGGAGGCGAACAACAGTGCTCTTCCGCTCAGCTCCAGCTTGCGCTGGACGGCGATGAGACGCCGGATGTAAGCCGCGTCCCGCTCGCCGAGGCTCGCGAGCACCTCGTCGCGGATCTTGTCCAGCTCTCGGCCGAACCCTTCGGTGTCAACGGGGGCAGGATGGAATGTGCCGGGCATGTGGGCTCCTTTCACAGTTCGATCTCGACTGGGCCGGCCGCCACCGACACGCAGGTCTGGATCATCTCCCCCGCGTCTCCGTGTACCTGGCCGGTCCGTACGTCACGCACCTGACCGGAGCGAAGGCGCGCGACGCATCCGTAGCAGATGCCCATGCGGCAGCCGCTCGGCATGACCACTCCCGCGTTCTCGCCGACAACCAGCAACGGCGTTCCGCCGTCGGTTTCGGCTTCTCGGCCGCTCCTGGTGAAGCGGACACGTCCCCCCGAACCCGCTGCCGCCGCCGGCGCCAAACTGAAGCGCTCGACATGGAACTCGTCCGCGGGCCCGGTCCAGTGCGCCGCGATGTCGTCGAGCATCGCGGGCGGTCCGCACACCCAGACGGACCGCTCGGTCCAGTCCGGGCAGAGCCGGGCCAGATCCGCGGGCCTCAGCCGTCCTTCAACGCGCGTGTGCCGCTCGTACAGCCGCAGCCGAGAGTGTCGCGTCGCCAGGCTCCGGAGTCGTCGGCCGAAGATGACGTCGTCGGGTGTCGGCGCCGAGTGGACCAGCACGATGTCCGGTCCACCCGCGCTGTCTAGACGCAGGCCGTCCAGCATCGCCATCACCGGGGTGATGCCGCTCCCGGCGGTGACGAACAGCAGACGCGGCGGTGGCGGCTCCGGGAGGACGAACACTCCCTCGGGCCGTCCCAGCCTGAGCACCGTCCCCACCACTGTGCGCCGCACCAGGTGGTTGGAGACGAGCCCGCCCTGCACCGCCTTGACCGTGACGGTGACGCAGTCACCGGAGCTTCCCGGAGCCGACGACAGTGAGAAGGTGCGCCAGTGTCGCCGCCCATCGATATCTACGCCGATCCGGACCCACTGGCCGGGACGATGTGGGACCCAACCTCGCCCAGGGCGGATCGTCAGGGTCGCCGCGTCGCTGGTTTCCGCGTGCACCGCCTCGACCCGGCCGCACAGCTCCCTGGTGGTCCAGAGCGGATTGATCAAACTCAGGTAGTCCTCGGGAAGCAGCGGCGACGTCAGCCACTGCGCGGCCGCCGACAGTCGGCGTAGGACCGTTGCAGGGGACATGGATGCGCGTGTAAGGATCACGGAGCCTTCCCGAGAAAGTCGGGCGACAGCGAGGACCCAGGCCACGAAGGGTCATCCATACCGGCACGTACCCGGTGGTAACGCTCGGCATCCGCAGGCCGGGGCCAGGGTGAGACAGAAAACGGCCCAGACCTGGTAACGGTCTGGTAGGGCTCTGGTCCCGGCGTACGGATCCGGCTGCAGGCGACGTACACCGTCGCCGACAGCTTTGCCGCCCCGCCGCTGAGACGCGCCCGTCCGCCCTACGTGTCGCCCCGGCCGTTAGGTCGCGCGCCGCTCATCTCCCCGCGGTTCTCACTCACCGCCGCCGTCTGATCGCGCGCCCCCCTTCTCTCCGCCGCAACCACAGCCGCCGCCACGGGGTGCTGCCCTCGTCCGGTTGGCCGTGCACACCACCCCTGTGCCCGTGGTCCATCTACTCGTGGTTTATCTGCTCGTGGGTCATCGCCGCCGGGCTGTGCCGAGGCGGTGGTAGGTGAAGGCCCAGCGGTCCTTGCCCACCCTGCGGCGGGTGTAGCGCTCGGGATACCGGTACCGGTCGCGGTTGTGGAACTGGCACGCCGGCCCCAGCAGCTTCAAATCCGTCAGCCCTCCACTGCTCCAGTTGTCGGCGTGGTCGATCTGGCACAACGTGGCGGGCAGCGGGCAGCCGTCCACCCAGCAGGTGGCGTACCGGGCGAAGATCGCCCTGCGC
>JADGHC010000254.1 GCA_019689655.1 Microbispora sp. | reverse complement strand
GGCCGGGTCAGCGTCGGGGGCCGGGTGGCGGGCAAGGCGGCCACCCAGGTGGACACCGCCGCCCCCATCGTGGTCGCCGAGGCGGCGGAGGGCCCCGACTACGTGTCCAGGGGCGCCCACAAACTGCTCGGCGCGCTGCGCGCCTTCGAAGGGCTCCGCGTCGAGGGGCGCCGGTGCCTGGACGCGGGAGCCTCGACCGGCGGCTTCACCGACGTGCTGCTCAGGCACGGGGCCGCGCATGTGCTCGCGGTCGACGTGGGGTACGGCCAGCTCGCCTGGTCGCTGCGTACGGACGAACGGGTCACGGTCATGGAACGGGTCAACGTCCGCGACCTGACCCCGGAGATGGTGGGCGAGCCGCCGACGCTGATCGTCGGTGACCTGTCGTTCATCTCCCTCCGGCTCGTCCTGCCCGCCCTGGTGGGCTGCGCGGCCGAGACGGCGGAGTTCGCGATGCTGGTCAAGCCCCAGTTCGAGGTCGGCAAGGAGCGCGTGGGCTCGGGCGGCGTCGTGCGCGACCCGGCGCTGCGGGCGCAGGCCGTACGGGACGTCGCGGCGGCGGCGCGCGCGCTCGGCCTGACGGTGAAGGGCGTGACGGCGAGCCCGTTGCCGGGACCGTCCGGCAACGTGGAGTACCTGCTGTGGCTCGGGAAGGGGCCCGGACACGAGGCCGTGCCCGACCTGGACGCGGCAATCGACAGGGCCGTCGAGGAGGGCCCCCGGTGAGCGCGGGCGGCGAGGCGTGGAGACGATGATCGCGACGAGCACGGGTGGTGCGGCGGGCCACCGGGCGGACGCCAAGAGGACCGTCCTGGTCACGGCGCACACGGGCCGGGAGGCGGCGGTGCGCAGCGCCCGCCTGGTCATGGAGCGGCTGATCGAGGCGGGCATCAACGTCCGGGTGCTCGACGAGGAGGCCGAGGAGCTCGGCTGCGCCCACGCCGAGGTGGTCCCGGAGAGCGGCGCCGCGCTGGAGGACGCCGAGCTGATCATCGTCCTGGGCGGTGACGGCACGCTGCTGCGCGCCGCCGAGCTGGCCCGCCCGGCCAAGGTGCCGTTGCTCGGGGTGAACCTTGGGCATGTGGGCTTCCTCGCCGAGGCCGAGGTGGAGGACCTGTCGTTCGTGGTGGACCGGGTCGCCGAGGGGGATTACGACGTCGAGGAGCGCATGACGATCGAGGTCGTCGTGCGGCTCAACGGCTCGGTGCTCGCGCGGACCTGGGCGCTCAACGAGGCGTCGGTCGAGAAGAAGGACCGCATGCTGGAGGTCGTCGCGGAGATCGACGGCCGTCCGCTGTCGCGCTGGGGGTGCGACGGGGTGATCTGCGCGACCCCCACCGGGTCGACGGCGTACGCGTTCTCGGCGGGCGGCCCGGTCGTCTGGCCCGAGGTGGAGGCGCTGCTGCTGGTGCCCAACAGCGCCCACGCCCTGTTCGCCCGGCCGATGGTGGTCTCGCCGAGGTCCACGCTGGCGCTGGAGATCCTTCCCGACACCAGCGCCGGTGTGCTGTGGTGCGACGGCCGCCGCCGCTTCGACATCCCGCCGGGCGCCCGTGTGGAGGTCCGCAGGGGCGAGGTGCCCGTACGGCTGGCCCGCCTGCTCGGCGTGGAGGCCACCGGGGCGCCCTTCACCGATCGTCTGGTGGCGAAGTTCGGCCTGCCGGTGCAGGGCTGGCGGGGCCGGCGGCGCTCCGGCTGACCACGGACGGCACCGCGATGCACAGGGGTTTGGGGCGGCTGGTGGTGATATGCCCGATGAGCAGGGATTTTGTGTCCACAGATTCTCGTCCGGTGCGCGGACGGGATCCGCTGTCCTCGAAAATCTTGACGAGTTACGCGTAGGATCTCTGGCGAGTTCGGTCGGCAAAACGGGAGGGACCAGTGCGGCCACGGGTCGAGGAGGTCCGCATCCAGGGGCTCGGCGTGATCGACGAAGCCGTACTGGAGCTGTCACCGGGATTCACCGTCGTCACGGGTGAGACCGGGGCCGGCAAGACGATGGTCGTCACCGGTCTCGGCCTGCTGTTCGGGGGGCGCGCCGACCCGGCGAGGGTCCGGCCGGGCGCCGACAAGGCGATGGTCGAGGGCACGCTCGTGATCGAACCGGAGGGCCGCGTGGCCCAGCAGGTCGCCGACGCCGGGGGCGAGGTCGAGGAGGGCCGGCTCATCATCGCCCGGTCGGTCTCCGCCGAGGGCCGCTCCCGCGCCTGGCTGGGCGGCCGCTCGGTGCCGGTCGGCACCCTGACCTACATCGCCGACGACCTCGTGGCCGTGCACGGCCAGATGGACCAGCAGCGGCTGCTGCAGCCCGGCAGGCAGCGGGCGGCGCTCGACCGGTACGCCGGCGACGAGCTGGTCAAGCCCCTGCGCGCCTACGAGCAGGCCTACATGCGGCATAAGCAGGTGAGCGAGCTGCTCCACGAGCTGACCGTGAAGGCCAGGGAGCGGGCGCAGGAGGCCGACATGCTGCGGTTCGGCCTCGAAGAGATCGAGAAGCTGGAGCCCAGGCCGGGTGAGGACGTCGAGCTGAAGGAGGAGGCCGAGCGGCTCTCCCACGCAGACGCGCTGCGCACCGCCGCCACGACAGCGCACGCGGCGCTCCTCGGAGACCCGATGTCGGGCGCGCAGGACATGCAGGACGCCGTGTCGCTGCTCGGCCACGCCAAGGCGGCCGTGGAGTCGGTGCGCGACTTCGATCCGGTGCTCGCCGGGCTCGCCGACCGTCTGGCCGAAGCCGGTTACCTGATCTCCGACGTGGCGACCGAGCTGGCCGCGTACGCCGAGTCGGTCGAGGCCGACCCCGCGCGGCTCGCCGCGGTGCAGGAACGCCGGGCGGCGCTGAACGGGCTGATGCGCAAGTACGGCGAGGACGTGTCGGCGGTTCTCGCCTGGGCGCAGCGTGCCGCCGAGAGGCTGGCGGAGCTCGAAGGCGACGACGAACGCATCGAGGAGCTCACGCGGGAGCGGGACGAGCTCGCCGAGCGGCTGGGTGAGCTGGCCGGCGAGCTGACCCGCATCCGCACGGCCGCGGCCGAGCGGTTCGGCCGGGCGGTGACCGAGGAGCTGGCCGCGCTCGCCATGCCGCATGCCCGGGTGAGCGTGGAGATCACCGAGACCGACGGCTTCGGCCCGTACGGGAAGGACGAGGTCGAGATCCGCCTGGCCTCCCATCCCGGGGCGCCGCCGCTGCCCTTGACCAAGGGCGCCTCGGGCGGCGAGCTGAGCCGGGTGATGCTCGCCATCGAGGTGGTCTTCGCCGGCGCCGACCCCGTTCCGACGTTCGTGTTCGACGAGGTCGACGCCGGGGTGGGCGGCAAGGCGGCCGTGGAGATCGGCAGGCGCCTGGCCAAGCTCGCGAGGACCGCGCAGGTCATCGTGGTCACCCACCTGCCGCAGGTGGCGGCCTTCGCCGACCAGCACCTCGTGGTCGAGAAGGCGAGCGACGGCAGGGTGGTCCGCAGCGGCGTCGTGACCCTCGACCGGGAGGGCCGCGAGCGGGAGCTGTCGCGGATGCTCGCCGGGCTGGAGGACTCCGAGCTCGGCCGGGCGCACGCGGCCGAGTTGCTGTCCATCGCCGCCGCGGACAAGGCCGCCTGGGACGAGGAGGCGTCGGGGGCGGCCTGACTCCCCGGGCCGCCGGGCCGCGGGCTGAAGGCCGGACCGGTCCGCCCGGCGCGTACACTCGGCGGGCGCGGGGCGGCGTTTGGAACAGGGCATGCCGGGAAGCGGTCAAGTCCCGGTAAAGACAAGACGGAGAAACGGGGGCGGACGACATTGCGGTCGCGGTGCGGTGAACCGGCTGGTCCGCACGCCTCGGCGTCATCCTTGACTTGCGGGGACAATTCAGACGAGCCGTGGAGTGTGGAAGCGTGGTGGTCGCCGCCTCTGGCAGGATGGTCATGATGAAGGTCCCGAGCGTGAAAGTTCCGGGCCTCCGCCGCAGGAAGGCCGACGGCCTTCCCGGGGTGACGGCAGTGGCGAGAATCGACAGGCGGACGAAGAGGCTCACCAAGCGCCTCAAGCCCGGGGAAATCGCGATTATCGATCACGTCGACATCGACCGGGTGAGCGGGGAGGCTCTCGTCGCGTGTGGCGTGGCGGCGGTGGTCAACGTCGCCGCGAGCATCAGCGGCCGTTACCCCAACCTCGGGCCACAGATCCTCATCGACGCGGGCATCCCGCTGATCGACAACGCGTCGCCGGAGCTGTTCGAGCGGATCGCCGACGGCGACGTCGTCCGCGTCCACGACGGCATGGTCTACCTCGACGAGGAACTGGTCGGCAAGGGGCAGCCGCAGACCGCGGAGAGCGTCGAGGCCGCGATGACCGAGGCCCGTGCCGGCCTCGCCGTCCAGATCGAGGCGTTCGCCGCGAACACCATGGAGTACGTCCGGCGCGAGCGCGACCTCCTGATCGACGGGGTCGGCGTGCCCGACATCCGTACGTCCCTGGAGAACCGCCACGCCCTCATCGTGGTGCGGGGTTACCACTACAAAGAGGACATCGCCACGCTGCGTCCGTACATCCGGGAGTACCGCCCGGTGCTGATCGGCGTGGACGGCGGGGCGGACGCGCTGCTCGACGCCGGGTACGTGCCCGACATCATCGTGGGCGACTTCGACTCCGTCTCGGAGAAGGCGGTGTGCTGCGGCGCCGAACTGGTCGTCCACGCCTACCGCGACGGGCGGGCGCCGGGGCTCGAGCGGGTGCGCAAGCTCGGCCAGGAGGCGGTCGTGTTCCCCGCGACCGGGACGAGCGAGGACATCGCGATGCTTCTGGCCGACGACAAGGGCGCCTCGCTGATCGTCGCGGTCGGCACCCACTGGACCCTCGACGAGTTCCTCGACAAGGGCAGGTCGGGCGCGGCGAGCACGTTCCTCACCCGGCTGCGGGTCGGCAGCAAGCTCGTGGACGCCAAGGGCGTGAGCAGGCTCTACCGCAGCCGGATCTCGACGTCCTCACTGCTGCTGCTCGTGGCCACCACGCTGGTCACGATCGGCGTCGTGCTCTCGGTATCGCCGATCGGCCAGGTATGGCTGAACGGCTTGCGCGTGGCCTGGAACGGCTTCATCTTCTGGCTGGTCGGACTCTTCTCGTGATCGATTTCCGTTATCACCTCGTCTCGATCGTGGCGATCTTCCTCGCGCTCACGGTCGGCATCGTGCTGGGCAGCACCGTGCTGGAGCCCACGTTCTTCAAGTCGGCAGAGGAGATGACCGCCTCGCTGCGGCAGGCCAACGAGAACTACCTGACGCAGATCTCGCAGCTTCAGACGCGTGAGGAGGGCAGCGACTCGCTGGTCACGACCCACCTGCCCGACCTCGTGCGCGGCCAGCTCGCGGGGGAGCGCGTCGTGCTCGTGGAGGCTCCGGGCGCACCGGCCGCGCTGCGCGACCCGATCCAGAAGCTGGTCACGAGCGCCGGCGCCGTCTACACCGGCAGGGTCAGCCTGACCGACAAGTTCACCGACGCGGATCAGGCGAGCGTGCTGGACGGGCTGGCCACCAACCTCGCCCCGGCGGGCACCACGTTCCCCGACGGCGCCACGCCGTACGACAAGGCCGCCATGATGCTCGCGTCGGCGATCGTGACCAACGACCGCGCGCAGGCGGGCCGGGCCAACCCCGCCGCCACCGGCGTGCTGGAGGCGTTCCAGGCGGGCGACTTCGTGACCCTCAACGGCGACCCCGAGCGGCGTGCGACGCTGGCCATCGTGCTCGCGCCGTCCCAGCCGTACGAGGGGGAGGACGCCGAGCGGCAGACGAACGCGATCGTCTCGGTGGCGGCCGGTCTCGACAGCGGCTCCCTCGGCACCGTCCTGGCGGGCACCGTCTCCGCCTCCGCCACCGGCGGGGTCATCGCGGCCCTGCACGACACCGGTGGTGTGGCCTCGGCGGTGTCGACCGTCGACACCGTCGATTTCGCCGCGGGCCGTGTCGTCGTGGTCTACGCTCTGCGGGAGCAGCTGACCGGCCGTTCCGGCGCGTACGGCGTCGGCAGCGGCGCGACCGCGTTCGAACCCGCGGTGACCGCCCCCAGCCAGACCCCCAGCCCGGCGGCGGACCGGGGCTGAGCCGCCGGCCGGCACCACCAACGCAGAGAAGGGCAACAGCCGTGGCCATACGTCCCCAGGCCGGCACCCGCGCCGCCGCGGCGCTCGGGGCCGCCGTCGGCGCCGCGCTCGGCGCCGTCGCCGCGCGCGCCGCCTTCGCCGCATTCCGGCGCCGCCCGCCCATCGGCGACGAGAAGACCGCCGGCGAGTACTGGACCCGGGTCAACCACAGGGGCGAGCCGGTCACGCTGCTGGAGGGCCCCGCGTTCGCCGCCGGCGCCGTCGCCGCCTCCGCCCTCGCCCCCGGCCTGCCCGCACGCGCCCGTGCGGCGGCCATGCTCGCCGGTGCGGGCAGCGGCGTCCTCGGCGCGTACGACGACCTGTTCGGCACGACCTCCTCGAAGGGGTTCAAGGGCCACCTGACCGCGCTCGCGCGCGGCGAGGTGACCAGCGGAGCGATCAAGATCCTCGGCATCGGCGCGACCGGGCTCGCGGCGGCGGCGCTCGCGCCCCGGGACGGGCGGGGCGGCGGCGTGGTGAAGCGGTCCCTCGACACGCTGGTCGACGGCGCGCTGATCGCCGGCAGCGCCAATCTGGCCAACCTGTTCGATCTGCGGCCCGGCCGGGCGATCAAGGTGGGGCTGCTCGCCGGGGTCTCCCTGCTGGCCGCCTCGATCGCCGCGCCGCACGGGCCGCGCTCCCGCCAGGCCGCCGCGCTGACCGCGGTGCCGCTGGGCGCGGCGGCGGCGCTGCTGCCCGAAGACCTGGGCGAGCGGGCGATGCTCGGCGACGCCGGGGCGAACGCGCTGGGCGCGCTGCTCGGGCTGGCCGCCACGGCCCGGCTGGGCAGGGCCGGCCGGCTCGCCGCCCTCGGCGTCGTGGCCGCTCTCACCGCGGCGTCGGAGAAGGTCAGCTTCACCAAGGTCATCGCCGGCAACCCGGTGCTGAACCGCCTGGACATGCTCGGCCGCCGCGCCCCGCAGACCACTCCCGGCTCGGAGTCGCACGGGTGACCTGGACGGTCACACGGCGCGGCGCGGACGACCGCGGCGGTGCGCGGCGCCGCCCGCGGGGTTGAACGGCGGCACGTATGGTTGGTTCGCGTGGCTAGACGGCTCGGGGCGGGGATCGCCGGGGCCGCGGTGCTCATCGGAATCATCACGGTCCTGGCGCGGGTGACCGGCTTCGCCAAGCAACTGGCGTTCGCGCGCACGGTCGGCACGAACTGCCTGGCCACCGCCTACTACACGGCCAACTACGTGCCGAACATCGTCTTCGAGGTCGTGGCTGGGGGCGCGCTCGCCGGGATGGTCGTCCCGGTGCTCGCCGGCGCCGCCGCCAGAGCGGACGGCGAGGCGCGCGCGGAGGCCGGCCGGATCGCCTCGGCGCTGCTGACCTGGGTGCTCGTGCTGCTGGTGCCGCTCGCGGCGCTGACCGCGCTGGCGGCAGAGCCGGTGTCGCGGCTGCTCGTCGTCTTCGGCGTCGAAGAATGCGACGTCGGCCAGGTCGCCGCGGTGGCCGCCCGCATGCTGGTCGTCTTCGCGCCGCAGATCCCGTTGTACGGCATCGCCGTGGTGCTCTACGGCGTGCTGCAGGCCCACCGCAGATTCTCGGGGCCGGCGCTGGCGCCGCTGGTGTCGAGCGTGGTGGTCATCATCGCGTACCTGGCCTTCGGGCCGCTCAGCGGCGGCCGCACCGACCCCGCCACGGTGCCCGGACCGGCGGAGATCGTGCTGTCGGTGGGCACGACGCTCGGCGTGCTCGCCATGGTCGTCACCGTGGTGGGGCCCACCTGGCGGCTCGGCCTGCGGTGGCGGCCCACGCTCCGCTTCCCCGAGGGCGTCGCCGTACAGGTGCGGCGGCTCGCCCTGGCCGGGCTGAGCGCGCTGGTCGCCCAGCAGGCCGCCGCGGCGATCCTCATCCCCGTGGCCAACCACGTGGGCGGGGGCGCGCTGGCCGCCTACAACTACGCCTGGGCGATCTACCAGGTGCCGTACGCCGTGCTCGCGGTGCCCATCGCGACCAGCGCGTTCCCCGCGCTCGCGGCGCGGGCGCAGGCCGGCGACGGGGGTGAGGGCTTCGCGGCGCTGGCGGCGCGGACGACCCGCGCGGTCGTGCTGGTCTGCGGCCTGGCGGCCGGCGCGCTGGCCGCCGTCGCGGCACCGGTCGCGCACGTCTTCCTCTCCCAGGCCGACACCGCGGTCGCCGCGGCGGAGTTCACCCGGGGGATCGCGCTGTTCGCTCCGGGGCTCATCGGGTACGGCCTGGTGGCCCACCTCAGCCGGGTGCTGTACGCCGCGGGACAGGGCAGAGCCTCGGCCCGGGGACAGGTCGCCGGGTGGCTGGTCGTGGCCGTGGCCCAGGTGGCGTTCGTCGTCGTGCTGCCGCGGGACTGGGGGCTGGGCGGGCTCGCGCTCGGGCAGGCGGCCGGCATGACGGCCGGGGCGGGGC
>JADGHC010000253.1 GCA_019689655.1 Microbispora sp. | reverse complement strand
CGAACGTCTGCGGGGAGGACGTGGTCGACGCGCCGGGCTTCCCGAAGGCGTCGAACGGCTCCGTGTGCGGTGCGCCGGTGGCTGCGAAGGCGTCGAACGGCTCTGCGTGGGGTTCCGGTTGCCGTGGGGTGGTTCCGAGGGCGTCGAAGGATTCCGTGCGCGGGGAGGACGCGGCCGGTGTGCCGGACTTCCCGAACGCGTCGAACGTCTGCCTGGCCGCGGCCGACGTCCCCAGTGCGTCGAACGGGTCCGCACGGCGGAGGGTCTCGGAGGCGCCGAACGCGTCGAACGTCTCGGAGGCGGTCTCCGAGCGCTTCGGAGCGGCCGGCGTGACGGGAGCGGGCCCGGTGGTCTCGCCCGCAGTCGAGGGCGCTTCCGTGGGCGCGGCCAGGGCTGCCGGTCGCTTCTCCGGTGCGGGCTTCCCGGCGCGCTTCCTGCGCAGCCGGCCCTCGCCGAGCGAGCCGAGCAGCGCGCCGCGCAGCCGGGGCATGGGCTCGGTCGTGGCCTCGTGCTTGGCCTTGCGCCGGGAGCCCTGCGGCTGCCCGATGGCATCGGCCTTGACCACGCACGTGTTGGTGACCTGGTCGGGGTCGGTCAGCGGCAGCGGCCAGGTCGGCGTGGTCGGCCACAGCTTCTTGGTGACCAGCCCCGAGGACTGCTCGCGGTCCGTAGCGGTACTTCCCGGCTCCTCGTACGGCAGCGCCGACAGCACCCGGTTGCGTACGGACGCGGACGGCCGCCGCCAGGGCAGCCGGGCCAGCACGTCGCCGATGGGGGAGACGCCGATGGCGTCGTAGACCTCCGCGACGGAGGGGGGCACGAACGGCGCCGACCTGGCGGCGGCGACCGCCGTTTCCAGGGTCTGGGCGAAGCGGCGGGTCGCCCCGGCGATCAGCTCTTCCGCGGTGTCGGCCGCCACGTCGAGGACCACCGACAGCTCGGGCGCCGTGAGGCCGCACACCTGTGAAAGCAGCAGGACTTCCCGCTGATGCGGCCGGATGTCCCGGTACACCCGCTCGATCAGCGCGGTCGCGGGGTCGACGACGGAGTCGACGGCGGGCAGCGCGTAGCTGACGTCGCGGCGGTAGATCTCCCGGCGGGCCAGCGCGTACAGCGCGGCGCGCGATGGCGGCTCCGTGGTCGGGACGGTGGTGAAGACGGCCACCACCGCGTCGGCGGCCGAGGCGGTCTCACCGAGCTGGTCGTGGCAGTACGCGAACAACCCCGCGGCGTGACGCTCGTAGAGCTCGGCGATCAGTTCGCTTCTTGAGCGCTGACCGGTGCGCGGTGGTGTCACGACCGGCTCCTCTGAAGTTCGTTGCTGGTCCTGTCGGAGGGACGCGGCGGAGGGACGGGAGAGACGTGAGAGTAATCATGCCAACACATCACCGCACCACGCATCATGAGATGCCCTATTGATAGATATCTAGCCCCGGATTTCGGGCGTTCCCACCGTAGGCTGGCGGCCGAGTGTTCTGTCCGGATCGGGTGGCATTGCATTTCCGGGAGGTTCGCGGGGAAGAGTGAGGGGGCTCCCGCTGTTGCCCTGATCGCACAATCTTTCGAAGGGCGAGATGGCGTGATCACGTTCGAAGGCGTCACCAAGCGCTACCGAGACGGGACGGTAGCCGTTGACGATCTCAGCCTGGAGGTGCCCACGGGTGCGATAACCGTGTTCGTGGGGCCTTCCGGCTGTGGCAAGACCACGTCGCTGCGGATGATCAACCGCATGATCGACGCCACCTCCGGCCGCATCGCTCTGGATGGTCAGGATGTGCGCGAGATCGACCCTCCGACGCTGCGGCGCGGCATCGGCTACGTGATCCAGCAGGCGGGCCTGTTCCCGCACCGCAAGATCGTGGACAACGTGGCGACCGTGCCGTACCTGCTCGGCTGGAGCAGGAAGAAGGCCCGCGCCCGTGCGATGGAGCTGCTGGAGCTCGTCGGCCTCGACGCGAGCTTGGCGAGCCGTTATCCCTTCCAGCTCTCCGGTGGGCAGCAGCAGCGGGTCGGCGTGGCCCGGGCGCTCGCGGCCGACCCGCCGGTGCTGCTGATGGACGAGCCGTTCAGCGCCGTCGATCCGATCGTGCGGGCCAGCCTGCAGGACGAGTTGCTGCGCCTGCAGTCGGAGCTGCGCAAGACGATCGTGTTCGTCACCCACGACATCGACGAGGCGGTCAAGCTCGGCGACACGGTGGCGGTGATGCGTGTCGGCGGGCGGCTGGCCCAGATGGCCGGCCCCGCCACGCTGCTCACCGAGCCCGCCGACGACTTCGTCCGCGAGTTCCTCGGCCGCGACCGCGGCATCCGGCGGCTGTCGTTCATCTCGGCCAAGGAGGTGCGGCTGAGTCCCGCGCCGTCCGCCCTGGTGATCGACGAGGACGGCAGGCCGCTCGGCTGGCGGACCGGAGACGGGCTCGCGGCGTACGGTACCTTCAACCCCGAGACCGACTCGCTGCGCGTGGCGCTCGACGCGGCGTTGCTGTCGCCCAACGGCATCGCGGTCGCCGTGGACGAGGCGGGCCGGGTGCGCGGCGTGGCCGGGCGGGACGCGATCGACGAACTGCTCGCCGAGCACGCGCCGCCCGCCGCGGGCCCCTTCCGCGACGCCGGATCCCCGCGGGCGGCCGGTTCGCCGCCGGCCGGTTCGCCGCCGGGCGGTTCCGGCGCCGGCATCTCCGAGGGGGTGCCGACGTGAGCGAGGAACCCCTGATCCGCTGGGACTGGATCGCGCGCAACTGGGCCAACGGAAGCCCCACCGCGATCAGCGTCCTGCTGGAGAACCACGTCGTGACGGCCTTCCTGCCCGTGCTGCTGGGGCTGATCGTGGCCGTGCCGCTGGGCCTGGCCTGCGTACGCTGGCGCTGGCTTTACCAGCCGACCGCCGCGCTGATGAACGTCACCTACTCGCTGCCGTCCCTCGTACTGTTTTCGATCTTCCTGTCGATCACCGGGCTGACCCGGTCGACGGTCGTCATCCCGCTGACGTTCTTCGCGCTCGCGATCCTCATCCCCGCCGTGGTGGACGGCCTGGCCTCGGTGCCCGATTCCGTACGGCAGTCGGCGGTGGCGATGGGATTTCGGCCCGCGCGCCGCCTGCTGCTGGTCGAGCTGCCGGTCGCGGTGCCGGTGGTGCTGGCCGGGCTGCGGGTCGCCACGGTGTCCAGCATCAGCCTGGTCAGCGTGGGGGCGCTGATCGGCCAGGGCGGGCTGGGCAATCTGTTCATCGACGGCTGGCAGCGGCAGTTCTACACGCCGATCGTGGTCGGGATCGTGCTCATCGTCGTGCTCGCCGTGCTCGCCGACGGGCTGCTCGTGCTCGCGCAGCGGCTGCTTACCCCCTGGTCCCGGGCGAGGAGGACGACGTGAACTGGCTGGCCGGCTTCTTCGGCGACGCCGGGCACTGGTCCGGCCCGGACGGCATCCCGGCCCGGCTGCTCGAGCACCTGGAGTTCTCGGCGGCGGCCTTCTTCGTCGCGGCGCTGATCGCCGTGCCGCTCGGCATGCTCATCGGCCACACGGGCCGCGGCGCGCTGCTCGTCGTGGTCGCGGCGAACGCCGCCCGGGCGCTGCCGACGCTCGGCCTGCTCGTGCTCGTGGTGCTGCTGGCCGGTGTGGGGACCGTCCTGCCGGTGCTGATCCCGCTGGTCGTGCTGGCGATTCCGCCCATTTTGGTGAACACGTACGAGGGCGTGCGCGGGGTGGACGCCGACCTGCGCGACGCCGCGTACGGCATGGGGCTGCGCGGGCGTCAGGTGCTGTTCCAGACGCTGATCCCGGTCGCCCTGCCGCTGATCCTGCTGGGCCTGCGCCTGGCCGCCATCCAGGTCGTCTCGACCGCCACCATCGCGGCGTTCGTCGGGCTGGGCGGCCTCGGCAGGTTCATCATCGACGGCCTGGCCACCAAGACCTACGCGGACGTGATCGGGGGAGCGGTCCTGGTGGCCGCCCTCGCTCTGGCCGTCCAGTTCGTCTTCGTCCTGCTCGACCGGGTCGCCGTCTCGCCCGGTGTCCGCCGGGTCCGCTAATCTCGGCTTTATCCCCCAAAAATGAAGGGAATTAAGAGTATGAGGCGTCTGTTCGGCGTCGTGGTGGTCGCTTTGACCGCGGCGCTCACGCTGTCGGCCTGCGGGGGCTCCGACCCTCTCTCCGGGACCGCGTCCACCGCCCCGTCGGCGTCGGGCTCGGGCGGCGGCGCCGCGAAGGTCGTCGTCGGGTCCTTCAACTTCCCCGAGAGCGTCCTGCTCGCCTCGATGTACGCCCAGGCCCTTCAAGCCAAGGGGGTCACCGTCGAGGAGAAGCTCAACATCGGCAGCCGGGAGGTCGTCTACGACCAGATCAAAAGCGGCGGCCTGACCGTGCTGCCCGAGTACATCGGGTCGCTGCTGGCCTTCGTCGACAAGTCGAGCACGGCCAAGACCAAGGACGAGATCGTCGCCGCTCTCACGTCGACGCTCCCGCCGGAGCTGGAGGTCCTGGAGCCGGCGGCGGCCGAGGACAACAACTCGCTCACCGTCACCAAGGCCACGGCGGACAAGTACCACCTCACCACCATCGAGGACCTCGCCACGGTGGCGAAGGACTTCGTCGTCGGCGGGCCGCCGGAGTTCAAGCAGCGCCAGGAGGAGAACTTCAAGAAGGTCTACGGCCTGGAGTTCAAGGAGTGGAAGCCCACCGGTGACACCACCGCTGACGCGATCAAGAGCGGCACGATCCAGGTGGGCAACGTGTTCACCACCGACCCCAAGATCGTGCTGAACGACCTCGTGCCTTTGCAGGACAACAAGAACGCGTTCGGGTCCGACAACGTGACCCCCCTCGTCTACAAGCCCGGGGTGAACGACACGGTCGTCTCCACCCTCAACGCGATCTCCGCCAAGCTCGACACCGAGGCCCTCCTGTCGATGATGAAGCGGATCTCCGTCGACAAGGACGACCCGCCGGTGGTGGCCAAGGACTGGCTCACCCAGAACGGCCTGATCTGACAGGTTCGTCCCAGGCGAACGCCTCCCGGCGGGCTTCCCGTCGGGAAGGCGTCGTCCGGGGCCGATCGGTTGCGTGTCCCCGCCCCCGGTGGCACAGTCGCACGCCGGAGGGAAGGAGCAGGGCGTGGGACCTGGGCAGGGCCTGTTCACCGAGGCGATGGCGCAGGTGGCCGCGGGCGTGGCTGTGGTGACCGTCAGGGACGACCGCGACGACCTGGGCACGACGGTCGCGACCCTGATGTCGGTGTCGCTCGACCCGCCGCTCGTGCTGATCAGCCTCGACTCGGCCGGATACCTCGCCGAGGTGCTGTTGCGCAGGGACCGCTGGGCCGCGAGCGTCCTGGCGGACGGCCAGCAGGCGATCGCTTCCAGGTTCGCCACGTCCGGACGGCCGGGCGCCCGGCTCCTGCTGGCCGGGGTCGCCCACCATCGCGGCGCGCGCAGCGAGGCGCTGATCGTCGAGCACGGCGTGGCGGCGATCGAGGCCGAGACGGCGCGAGTCGTCCCGGCCGGCGATCACACCCTGTTCATCGGGGAGGTCCTCGGCGTCGACTACGTCGACGCGGCCAAGCCCCCGCTCGTACGGCTGCGCTCCCGCTACCGCACGGTGAGCTGATCTCCTACCTGATCGTCCACCAGCCCGGCAGCACGAGCGGGCCGTACGCCGGGAGGCCGAGCTCACCGGCCAGCCGCGCCAGCGGCCCCCACGCCTCCAGGCGCACCCGGGCGAGCGCGGCCGCCCGGTCCTCGCTGGACTCCGGCGGGCGCAGCCGCTCCAAGGGGTGCAGGCGGGGATAGGTCCGTACGGGGGCGTTACCGGGCAGGCCGGCCCGGCGGCGAGCCAGGTCGAGGGCGTCCTCCAGGCCGCCGAGCTCGTCGGCGAGACCGGCGGCCTTCGCGTCGGCGCCGGTCCACACGCGGCCCTTGGCCAGCTCGTGCGCCCGCTCCTTGGTCAGGCCGCGGCCCTGCGCCACCTTCCCGACGAAGTCGTCGTAGACGCGGTCGAGCCAGGCGTTCACCCGCTCCCACTGCGCCTCGGAGAACGCGGTGGACGGCGAGAACATCCCGGCGTTGGCGCCCTCGGCCACCGACTCGGTCACCACGCCGAGCTTGCCGAGCAGCTCGCCGACGACGGGCTTGCCGCCGAACACCCCGATCGAGCCGGTCAGCGTGCCCGGCTGTGCCATGATCACGTCGGCGGCCATCGACACGAAGTAGCCGCCGGAGGCCGCCAGGTCGCCCATCGACACGATCACCGGCTTGCCCGCCTCGCGGGCCAGCACGACCTCCCGCCAGATCGCGTCCGAGGCGACGTACGACCCGCCGGGGCTGTCCACGCGGAACACGATGGCCTTGACCTTCTCATCCCGGCGGGCCGAGCGCAGGGCGGCGCAGATGGTGTCGGAGCCCATCGCGCCCCCGCCGCCCAGCGGCGAGCGGCCGCTGCGCCCGAGGCGGATCATGCCGGTGCCGTGGACCAGGGCGACCGTGCCGGCTCCGGGGTGGGGGAGCTTGCCGGACAGGGCGCTCTTGGCGTACCGCGACACGTAGAGCAGGTGGGCGTCGTCGCCGACGGTCTCGGCGTAGACCTCGTCGCGATATTTCAGCCCGTCCACGAGCCCGGCCTCGACGGCCTCCGTCCCGATGAACGGGCCTTGGTCGATCAGCTCGCGCACCCGCTTCGGGTCGAGGCCGCGCCCCTCGGCGATGCCGGCCACGATCTGCTCGGTGACCGACTCGGCGATGCGCCCGGCCGACTCGCGGTGGGCGTCGGTCATGTGGTTCTGGGTGAACGTGTTGGCCGCGGTCTTGTACTCGTGCCGCTGGCCGAGCTGATACTCCACTCCGATCTTGGCGAGCGCGTCGCGCAGGAACCGGTGCTCGAGCATCACCCCGGTCAGGCCCACGTCGCCGGAGGGCTGGAGGTAGACCCGTTCGAAGGCGCTGGCCAGGTAGTAGGGGACGGTGCCGGCGCCGAACTCCCCGAACGTCTCGGCGAACGCGACGGTCCGCTTGCCCGCGGCACGCAGCTTGATCACGGCCGTACGCAGCTCCTGCACCATCCCCAGGCCGATGGGGTTGCCGCCGATCTTGACGATCAGCGCGGTGACCCGGGGATCCTTGCGGGCGCGGCGCAGGCCCGACAGCACGTCGGCGAGGCGTGCCTTGCGCATGGACAGCAGGGCGGTGACGGGGTCGGCGGGCGGGCCCTCGGACAGTCCCTCGGTCAGGTCCAGCTCCAGCACGAGCGGCGCGGTACGGCGCTGCCGTAGCTTGCCGACCGTCTCTACGATCGTCCTCGTCGCGTCCATAAATGCCACCATAAGCGACGGTTTCGCCGTGAGGACCGCCATTCACGCACCGGCCCCCGCGCGGTGTGCGCGGGGGCCGGCGCCGGGCTGCTCACGGCCGTCTCGCGGTGCTCCGCGAGCCGCGGCTACTTGAGCCCGTCGGCCATCGCGGTGACCAGCTCGCCGTTGGCGGTGTCACCGCTGAACTCCCAGAAGAAGGCCCCGCCGAGACCCTGGTTCTTGGCGTAGGTCATCTTCCCGGCGATGGTGGCGGGGGTGTCGTAGCTCCACCAGTTCGAGCCGCACTTGGCGTAGGCCGTGCCGGCGACGGTGCCGGTGGCCGGGCAGCTGTTCTTGAGCACCTTGTAGTCCTCGATGCCCGCCTCGTACGTGCCGGGCGCGGGGCCGGTGGCGGAGCCGCCGGGAGCCGTCTGGGTGACCCCGGTCCAGCCCCGGCCGTAGAAGCCGATGCCGAGCAGGAGCTTGCTCGCCGGCACGCCCTTGCTCTTGAGCTTCTGGATGGCCGCGTCGGCGTAGAACCCGGCGGTGGGGATGCCGGAGTAGGAGGTCAGCGGCGAATGCGGGGCCGTCGGGCCCTGCGCCGCCCAGGCGCCGAAGTAGTCGTAGGTCATCACGTTGTACCAGTCGACGTACTGGGCGGCGCCCGCGTAGTCGGCCGCGTCGATCTTGCCGCCGTTCGTGCCGTCCGCGGTGATCGCGGCCGTGATCAGGTAGTTCGGCCCGAACTTGGCGCGCAGCGCGGCCATGAGGTTCTTGAACGCCGCCGGACCGCTGGAGTCACAGCTCAGGCCGCAGGCGTTCGGATACTCCCAGTCGATGTCGATGCCGTCGAACACGTCGGCCCAGCGCGGGTCCTTCAGCAGGTTGTAGCAGGAGTTGGCGAAGGCGGTGGGGTTGGCGGCCGCCTGGGCGAAGCCGCCGGACCAGGTCCAGCCGCCGAAGGAGTAGAGCACCTTGATGTGCGGATACTGCGCCTTCAGCTTCCTGAGCTGGTTGAACGCGCCGCGCAGCGCGTTGGGGTTGTCCCAGGTGTCGGCCTTGCCGTCCACGCTGTTGGCCGCGGTGTACGCCATGTCGTAGTCGGCGTAGGAGTCGCCGATCGCGCACTGGCCGTTGGTGACGTTGCCGAACGCGTAGTTGATGTGGGTGAGCTTGGCGGCCGAGCCGCTGGTCACGATGTTCTTCACGAAGTACTGGCGGGCGTAGACGCCCCAGTCGGTGAAGTAGCCGAGCACCTTCTTGCCGCCGGGCGGCGGGGGCGGCGGCGTCGGGCTCGTCGAGGGC
>JADGHC010000252.1 GCA_019689655.1 Microbispora sp. | reverse complement strand
CCAGAAGTCGGTGTCGGCGCGGGGCAGATCGACCGCGATCTTTCCCCCGCCCGCCCCGGCGCCTGCCGCGGAACCGCCCGTCGTGCCTCCGGAGCCGCAGGCCGCGAGCGAGATCGCGAGGGCGAGTGCGGCCACACCCGGGCCGGCCGTACGGAGTTTCATGGTGTACCTCGATTCGCCACTGGGGAATGGGGGAAGCTCACGCGCCGCTCCAGCAGGCGCCGTCCGGGAAGGAGTACTCGGCGATCGACTCGGCGCGCATCTCGGAGCTGAAGCCGGGGGCGAGCGGCGCCCGATAGGCGCCGTTCACGACCACCACGGGGTTGGTGAAGTGCTCGTGCAGGTGGTCGACGTACTCGATCACGCGGTTCTCCCGCGTACCGCTGACCGCCACGTAGTCGAACATCGACAGGTGCTGCACCAGCTCGCACAGGCCGACGCCGCCGGCGTGCGGGCAGACGGGCACACCGAACTTGGCGGCGAGCAGCAAGATCGCGATGTTCTCGTTGACCCCGCCGACGCGGGCGGAGTCGAGCTGGAGGATCGACATCGAGCGGGCCTGCAGCATCTGCTTGAAGACCACCCGGTTCTGCACGTGCTCGCCGGTGGCGACCTTGATGGGCGCTATCGCGCGGGCGATCACCGAGTGGCCGAGCACGTCGTCGGGGCTGGTCGGCTCCTCGACCCAGTAGGGGTCGAACTCGGCCAGCGCGCTCACCCACTCGATGGCGGTCCGCACGTCCCACCGCTGGTTGGCGTCGATGGCGATGCGGAAGCCGTCTCCGCAGACCTCGCGGGCGATGCGCAGCCGCCGGATGTCGTCGTCAAGGTCGGCGCCGACCTTGAGCTTGATCTGGGTGAAGCCCTGGGCGATCGCCTCCTTGCACAGCCTGCGCAGCTTCTCGTCGCCGTACCCCAGCCACCCGGGGGAGGTGGTGTAGGCCGGGTAGCCGTGCTCGCGCAGCAGGGCGATCCGTTCGGCCCGGCCCGGCTCCGCCCGGCGCAGGATGGCCAGCGCCTCATCGGGGGTGAGCGCGTCGCTGAGGTAGCGGAAGTCGACCAGGGAGACGATCTCCTCGGGCACCATCTCGCCGAGCAGCAGCCACAGCGGCTTGCCCGCCCGCTTGGCCGCCATGTCCCACAGCGCGTTCGTGACCGCGGAGACCGCCATGTGCATGACGCCCTTCTCCGGCCCGAGCCAGCGCAGTTGCGAGTCGTGCGTCATCTCCCGGTACAGCCCGGCCAGGTCGGCGGGGTCGCGGCCCACGACGTACGGCTCCAGCGCCCTGATCGCGGCGGCCTGCACGTCGTTGCCCCGGCCGATGGTGAAGGCGAAACCGTGGCCTTCGAGGCCGTCGTCGGCCTTCAGCACCACGTACGCGGCCGAGTAGTCCGGGTCTGGGTTCATCGCGTCGGAGCCGTCCAGTTCCCTCGATGTGGGGAAGCGGATGTCGTGCGTCTCCAGCGACACGATCCGGCTCATGCGGCGCCCATCGCCCGCGGTCGCTCCAGGCCGTGGACGCCCGGTTCCGTGACGGCCTGCCCGGCGGGTCTCACTCGCAGCAGCTTCACACGCATCCCTCGGTCATACATCCGATGTGTCGTCCTCGGATGCTGTCGCCGCGATGCCGACCATGTCAATACCCTCACCCCGGATACATCCGATCTGTTATCCGTACGTCCGCACGGGAAGCATGCGACGAGGGTGCACTCCGGCACCTTTTGTCGGCATCCGGGCCACCGAACGAGCCGATCATTGCCGAGGATTGGCCACGAAACATCGGATCGATGTCTTGTTACGTCAGAGCTTCGGTGCTATCTCATTTTTTCGAGGTCACTTTGTGATCGGAGGAATCGTGACTCACCCCCCGTCAAGGCGGCTCCCGGCCGAACCCGCCCGCCCGGCGAGCGTCCCGGACAACCTGACCCTCTGGTACGACACGCCGGCCGCCGACTGGGAGACCCAGGCGCTGCCGATCGGCAACGGCCCTCTCGGCGCCAAGGTGTTCGGGGGTGTGGCGACCGAGCAGATCCAGTTCAACGAGAAGACCCTGTGGACCGGCGGCCCGGGCTCGCCCGGCTACGACTTCGGCAACTGGAAGACCCCGCGCCCGGGCGCCATCGCCCGGGTGCGGGAGCAGATCGACCGCGACGGCACGATGACGCCCGAGGCGGTCGCGGCCGAACTCGGCCGGCCCAAGACGGGCTTCGGCGCCTACCAGACCTTCGGTGACCTGTTTTTCGACTTCGCCGACGCGCCGCACACCCCCACGGCGTACCGGCGCGAGCTGAGCCTGCGCGACGCCGTGGCCCGGGTGACCTACTCGGCCGACGGCGTGACGTACACCCGCGAGTACTTCGCCGGCAATCCCGGCAACGTGATCGTCGGCAGGCTCGCGGCCGACCGGGGCGGCGCGGTCTCCTTCACGCTGCGGCACACCTCGCCGCGCGACGACAAGACGGTCACCGCCTCCGGCGGCCGGCTCACCATCCGCGGCGCCCTGGCCGACAACTCGATGAGGTTCGAGGCCCAGATCCAGGTGATCAACCAGGGCGGCACCCGCACCGACGCCGGGGACACGATCATCGTCAGCGGCGCCGACAGCGTGGTGTTCGTGCTGTCCGCCGGGACGGATTACTGCGGCGACTACCCCACCTACCGTGGCCCCGACCCGCACGCGAAGGTGACCGCCGCCGTGGACGCCGCGGCGAGCACGAGCTACGACCAGCTCAAGCAGGCGCACCTGGCCGACTACCACGCCCTGTTCGACCGGGTCACGCTGGACATCGGCCAGGGCACCCCGGCGATCCCGACCGACGAGCTGCGCCGCGCGTACACGGGCGGCGACTCGGCCGACGACCGGGCCCTGGAGGCGCTCATGTTCGCCTACGGCCGCTACCTGCTGATCTCCTCCTCCCGCGAGAACGACCTGCTGCCCGCCAACCTGCAGGGGGTGTGGAACAACTCCACCAGCCCGCCATGGTCGGCCGACTACCACCTCAACATCAACCTGCAGATGAACTACTGGCCGGCCGAGCAGACGAACCTGGACGAGACCACCCGGCCGTACGACCGGTACATCACGGCGATGGTCGCCCCGGGCGCCGAGACCGCCCGGGAGATGTACGGCGCCAGGGGCTGGGTGGTCAACAACGAGACCAACCCGTTCGGCTTCACCGGCGTGCACGACTGGGCCACCGCGTTCTGGTTCCCGGAGGCCGCCGCCTGGGTCAGCCGGCAGTTGTTCGACAGGTACCGCTTCACCGGTGACGTGGACTACCTGCGGAACACCGCCTACCCGGTGATCAAGGGGGCCGCCGAGTTCTGGCTCGACTTCCTGCACACCGATCCGCGCGACGGCACGCTGGTCGTGTCACCGAGCTACTCCCCCGAGCACGGCGACTTCTCCGCCGGCGCCTCGATGTCCCAGCAGATCGTGCGCGAGGTGTTCACCAACGCGCTCGCCGCCGCGCAGAAGCTCGGCGTGGACGAAAGCTTCCGGGAGGAGGTGAGGGCGAAGCTCGCCGAGCTCGACCCGGGCATCCGCATCGGCTCCTGGGGCCAGCTCCAGGAGTGGAAGAGCGACCGGGATTCACAGACCGACGACCACCGGCACCTGTCCCACTTGTACGCGCTGCATCCCGGCAATCAGATCGTCGCGGGCACGCCCGAGGCCGAGGCCGCGAAGGTGTCGCTGCTGGCCCGCGGCGACGGCGGCACCGGCTGGAGCAAGGCCTGGAAGATCAACTTCTGGGCGCGGCTGCTCGACGGCGACCACGCGCTGACGATGCTCGGCGAGCAGATCAAGACCTCCACTCTCGACAACCTGTGGGACACCCACCCCCCGTTCCAGATCGACGGCAACTTCGGCGCCACCGCCGGCATCGCGGAGATGCTCGTGCAGAGCCAGCACGGCTACGTGCACGTGCTGCCGGCGCTCCCCTCGGCGTGGAAGAACGGCTCGTTCTCCGGCCTGCGCGCCCGCGGGGACGTCACCGTCGACGCGGTGTGGCGGAACGGCACGGCCGACACGATCACCGTGCACCCCGGGAAGACCGGGCCGATCACGGTGAAGTCCGGCTTCATCGCCGGCCGCTGCCGCGTCTACGACGAGAAGGGCCACGAGGTCGGCCCGCACCGCGACGGCGACACGCTGACGTGGCACGCCACGGCGGGCACGGCGTACACCATCAAGAACGAGGCCGCGGTCAGCCGGCGTACGGGTGTCAGTCCACCATCGCGCCCTTGTCCCTGCCGCACGCGCTGACGTCGTTGTGCCGGCCACATGCCCTGACGAGGGTGAACCGGTGCCAGACGGCCATCGGCGAGGAAATGGCCTGCCCGGTGCGGCCCACCGCGAAGGGGCCGCACCGATGCCAGGGTCCCCCGCCCGGCGGCCAGACCTCCAGCCAGACCTGGTCGCCGGGCCGGGTGCGCCCGGTGAGGGCCGCCCAGTAGTGCCAGTCCCCGCGCGGGCCCGCGTCGCCGCGCCAGAGCGTGACGTCCACCTCGCCGCCCCACTTCTCGTGGGACAGCACGTACACGACGGTGGTGTTCCGTACGGCGCCGGGGTATGGCCGGCGCCAGTCGCGGCAGTCGATCGGCCGGTCGCCGCCGAGCCCGGCGGGTGCGGCGGACTCGGCGGACGCGGCGGACGCGGCGGACGCGGCGCCGGAGGCCGCGGGTGAGGCCAGGAGCGCACCCGCCGCGACCATCGCCGTGACGGTCCTGCCACGTCTGCTTCGGATCACACCGGCCTCCCGAGTGGCGACCGCCCGGTACGACGCGGACGGCCGTACGTTCCCGGATGAGTATCGATGACGGCATGTACTCGTACAACCGCATCGAGTAAACGGGCCTGCATTGCTTATCCTGACCGAATGAAGATCCGCAGACTGGCCGGCGCCGTCCTCCTGGCGGCGGTTCTCCCGGGATGCTCGGCCGGGGGCACCGCGTCCGCGGGCGCGTTGCGGGTGCGGAGCCCGGCCTTCGCCGAGGGCGGCGCGATCCCGGTGAAACATGTGTGCGCCCGGCAGGGAGGGCGGGACGTCTCACCCCCGCTGACCTGGAGCGGTGTGCCCGAGTCCGCCCGCGAGCTGGCGATCGTGGTGGACGACCCGGACGCGCCGGGCGGGACGTACATCCACTGGATCGTGACCGGCATCCCCGCCTCGGCGACGAGCGCACCGGAGGGCAGGGCCCCCGGGAAGGTCCTGCCGGGCAGCAACGGCAGCGCCGCCTACGCCGGGCCGTGCCCGCCGAGCGGGGTGCATCACTACCACTTCATCGTGTACGCGCTGCGCGGCCCGGTGGCATCGGGCGGCGACGCGGCGGCGGTGCACCGGCGGATCAAGGACGCGGCGATCTCCTCCGGCGAGACCGTCGGCACCTGGGGCCGCTGAGCGCGGGAGCGGACACGCGAATCGGCGGTGAGGCGGGGCGGCCCGTTACCCGTGCCGTGCCAAAACGGCGGGAGCGCGGCGGGCACGCGCCTCGCGTTCCCCCGGAAACGCGAGGCGGTTCACTCCCCGGGCCGCCGGAGCCGCGGATGCGGTTACCGCCCGGCCGGGACACTCCGGCGCCGGTCGCCGCGCGCCCACACCGGGGTGGAGTCGACCCGCGACAGCCGCCACCCGTCCGGCGTGCGGGTCGCCTCATAGCGGAAGCGCTCGCTGAGCGTGAACCGGGGTTCCGGGGCGAGCCGTCCCGCCGGCGCCTCCCCGTCGCTGAAGGTCACGACCACGTCCGCCCGCACGTCGGCGTGGCCGCCGTCCACCTCGACGAGGAGGTTGTGCACGAAGTGCTGGACTCGTTCCTCCGTCGAGTGGTTGCGCGCCGCCTGGGCGATCACGGCATCCCGCCCCTGCGCGAGGCCGCCGGGAGTCCGTACGGCGATCTCGTCGGAGAACACCGACCTGAGCTCGTCGAACCTCCCCTCGTCCATGCAGGCGTAGAGCCGGTAGATCACCTGGGCGACGTCCGCGCGGTCGTCCGTCACGCTCATCGACCCCTCCATATTGTTGGCCGAACCAATGTTGGTTGCACCAACTATAGGCGCAGATTGTTGGCCTTGCCAACAAGTTGGTAGGTTGGGGCCCGTGGAGAACGCCGAGGACACGGCCCCGAGGAGGCTGCGCGCCCTGCCGAGCCGGCTGATCAACCTCGTCGCGACGTCGGCCAACCGGCTCGTCGACCGGGCGCTGGCCACCACCGGATCACGCCGGTACGACTACGCGCTGCTGGCCGCGCTGGAGGAGTTCGGGCCCGCCAGCCAGGCCGCCCTGGGGCGGCGCACCGGCATCGACCGCAGCGACGTCGTGGCGACCGTGAACGAACTGTCGGCACGGGGACTGGTCGAGCGCAGCCCCGACCCCGCCGACCGCCGCCGCAACGTCATCACCGTCACGGCGGCGGGAATCCGGCATCTGGCGCTGCTCGACCGGCTCCTGTCCGACGCGCAGGACACCCTGCTCGCGTCACTGACCACGGCCGAACGCGAGCAGTTCGTCGGGCTTCTCATGCGCGTCGCCGATCACCTCGCCGCCTCTCCCCCGGCCCTTAGGCCGGATCACCGGACGGCGCCGCAGCGGTGACCGAGGTCAGGTCGTAGCGGCTGGTCTCGCGCAACGCCAGGATGCAGACCACGGTCAACAGGCAGCAGGCGGCGATGATCGCGGAGATCGCCCTCGTCCCCGCGCCGATCGACGCGTCGAGCTGGGCGAACAGCAGCGGCGCCAGGCCGGCGCCGAGCCCGGCGATCTGGTAACCGAGCGAGGCCCCCGTGTAACGGCTCCCGGTGGTGAACAGCTCGGTGTACAACGCCGCGAGCGGCCCGTACATCAGCGGGTGGACGACCGCCTGGCCGAGCACGAGCGCGAGGGTGAGCACGACGGTGCTGCCGGAGTCGACCATCGGGAAGAGCACGAAGCCGAACACCGCCATGAGCACCGCGCCCGCCAGCACGACCGGGCGGCGCCCCACCCGGTCGGACAGCGCCGACCAGCCGACGATGGCGATGATGGCCAGGGCGGACGAGAGCGTGAGCGCGTTCAGCACCTGCTGCCGGGCGAAGCCGGCGCGCACGCCGTACGCGATGAGATAGGTGGTGAGGGTGCCCTGGGCCACGAAGGCGGACAGCCCGATGCCGACCCCGAGCAGGAGAGTCTTGGGATGGTGGCGGAACACGTCCAGCAGCGGCACCCGGGGCGCCCGCTCCCTGGCCGCCTCGAACACCGGGGTTTCCGCCACCCGCAGCCGGACGAACAGACCGATCGCCAGCAGCACGACGCTGATCAGGAACGGCACCCGCCAGCCCCAGCTCAGGAACGCCTGCTCGTCCATGACGGCGCCCGTGCCGGTGAGCGCCGCCGTGGACAGCACCAGGCCGAAAGGAGCCCCGGCGTTGGTGAAGCTCGCCCACAGGCCGCGCCTGCTGGTCGCGTGCTCGGCGGACATGAGCACCGCGCCGCCCCATTCGCCGCCGACGGCCACGCCCTGCAGGATCCGCAGCCCGACCAGCACGATGGGCGCGAGGCTGCCGATCTGCGCGTACGTGGGAAGCAGGCCGATGAGGAAGCTGGCGGCGCCCATCAGCGTCATGGTCAGCACGAGCATCCGCTTGCGACCCAGCCGGTCGCCGTAGTGACCGAAGATCAACCCGCCGAGCGGCCTGGCCAGGTAGCCCGTCGCGAATGTGCCGAAGCTGGCGACCGTCGCCGCCAGCGAGTCGAGAGAGGAGAAGAAGACCTTGTTGAAGACGACGGCGGAGGCCGTGGCGTAGAGCAGGAAGTCGTAGTACTCGATGACGCTGCCCAGGAAACTGGAGGTCACCGCGCGCCGGAGCTGCGTCCGGTTGGGGGGTGCGGCTGACAAGTTCGGCATGACCGGGCTCCTGTTGAGCTTCCTCGCGGATCTATGTGCTGTGTATTTCGAGTCGGCACCGACTGCCGTCGAAAAGACGGGCAGGGCGGCTGTGGGAGAAAGACTGGGAGAAAGACGCGGTGAACCGCGACCGGGACGACACCCGGCGCAACCCGCGCTCCCGGCTCATCCGGCACGGATTCGGCGTGCCGCGGAGCGGGCTGTGGATCGCGCCGGGTGCCGAGGACATCACCAACCTCCTCTCCTCTTCTGATCTGAGCGACCGTGTGACCGTGTTACGGCCGGACCGGTCAGGCGACGGTGCAGGCCGTGCCGTTCAGGGCGAATGCGGTCGGGTTGGGGTTGCTGCCGCTGTAGACGCCCTGGAAGCCGAAGTTCGTGCTGCCTCCGGCGGGGATGGTGGAGTTGTAGGAGACGTTGCGCGCGGTGACCTGCGTGCCCGACTGGGTCACGGTGGCGTTCCACGCGTTGGTGACCTGCTGGTTGCCCGGCCACGTCCAGGTGACGGTCCAGCCGTTGACCGGAGCGGTGCCGGTGTTGGTGATCGTCACATCCGCGGTGAAGCCGCCGGGCCAGGAGTTGGGGCGGTAGGTGATCCGGCACGCGCCCTGCTGCGGGACCGACGGGGTCGAGGTCGGCGAGGGACTCGGCGACACCGTGGGGCTCGTGGACGGGCTGGGGCTCACGGACGGGCTGGGGCTC
>JADGHC010000251.1 GCA_019689655.1 Microbispora sp. | reverse complement strand
GTGTGCAACTTCGTCCCGCGCAAGGTGGACTACCACCCGCTGGCCATCCCGGTGCCGTACTACCACTCGAACGTGGACTCCGACGAGGTCATGTTCTACTGCGGCGGCGACTACGAGGCCCGCAAGGGCTCCGGCATCGGGCAGGGCTCGATCTCGCTGCACCCGGGCGGCCACGCGCACGGGCCGCAGCCCGGCGCCTACGAGCGCAGCATCGGGGTGGAGTTCTTCGACGAGCTCGCGGTCATGGTCGACACGTTCCGGCCGCTGCGGCTGGGCGAGGGCGGGCTCGCCTGCGAGGACCCCTCGTACGCGTGGAGCTGGGCACGGAACGAGGCACGAGGATGAGCGGCCTGCCCGCCTTCGCCGTGGGGCTGTGCGACGACGCGGCGGTGTTCCCTCCGGGGCTGACGCCGCTGCCCGAGGCGGTGCCGGCGCACCTGCGCCACCGGGCCTGCGCGTACGGCGCGATGGTCGGCCCGTTCGTCCTCGCGGCCCCGGCGCTCGGTGAGCTGGGGCCGCTGCTGGGCCCCGGCGGGCTGGACCTCGTGGTCACCGTGCCCGGGGGCCCGGAGCAGATCCCCGAGGTGGCGCGGGCCGTCGAGGCGCTCCCGGTGAACCTGCGCGGCCTCGAGGTGGTCGTCCCGGCGGGGGCGGCCCCCGCGGAGTTCTTCGCCGCCCTCGACCGGGCCTGTGCCGGTGCTCCCCGCCTGTCCGGCGTGCCGGTCTTCGTCGAGGTGCCCAGGGACGGGCGCCGTACGGAGATCGTCTCGCGGCTGGCCGGCTCGGGCCGGCGCGCCAAGTTCCGCACCGGCGGCGTGACGGCCGAGCTCTATCCGGACGAGGCCGAGCTCGCGGCGGCGATCCGGGCCGTGGTGGACGCCGGTGTGCCCTTCAAGGCCACCGCGGGGCTGCACCACGCGATCCGCAACACCGACCCGGAGACCGGCTTCGAGCAGCACGGTTTCCTCAACCTGCTGCTCGCCGCCGACGCCGCCCTCGGCGGGGGCGCCGAGAGCGAGCTGGCCGCGATCCTGGCCGAGCGCGACGGCGCGGCGGTGGCCGCCCGGGTCGCGGCGCTCGGCGAGGAGCGGGTCGCCGCCGCCCGCTCGCGGTTTTTGTCCTTCGGCACCTGCAGCATCACCGATCCGCTGACCGACCTGCTGAACCTCGGACTGATCCCGGACGGGGTCGCGGGCGCCATGCCGGGCCGGCAGGAGGGAAACTGAGCATGACGACGATCGACATCCCCGAGGACTCGCTGTTCGGACTCGGCAACCTGCCCTACGGCGTCTTCTCCACCCCCGGCTCGCGGCCGCGCGTCGGCGTACGGGTCGCGGACTTCGTGGTGGACCTGGCCGCGACGCTCGGCGACGAGGTGTTCGCCCGGCCCTCGCTCAACGCGTTCATGGCGCAGGGGCGCCGGCGCTGGGACGAGGTGCGCCGCCGCGTCGGCGAGCTGGTGTCGGGCGAGGTGCCGGACAGCGCGGTCCACCCGGTGGACCGGGTGACCATGCACCTGCCGATCGAGGTCGGCGACTACGTCGACTTCTACGCCTCCGAGCACCACGCGTCCAACCTCGGCCGGCTGTTCCGGCCCGGCTCCCCGCCGCTCATGCCGAACTGGAAGCACCTGCCCGTCGGCTACCACGGCCGCGCCGGCACCGTCGTGGTGTCGGGGACCGACATCGTCAGGCCCAGCGGCCAGCGCAAGGCGGCCGACGACCCGGCCCCGACGTTCGGCCCCAGCAGGCGCCTCGACATCGAGGCCGAGCTGGGCTTCATCGTCGGCACCGGCTCGCCCCTGGGCACGCGGGTGCCGTGCGAGGAGTTCCCCGAGCGGGTCTTCGGCGCCGTCCTCGTCAACGACTGGTCGGCCCGCGACATCCAGTCGTGGGAGTACGTGCCGCTGGGCCCCTTCCTGGGCAAGAGCTTCGCCACCTCGATCTCCCCGTGGGTGGTGCCCATCGCGGCACTGGAGGCCGCGCGGGTGGACACTCCCCCCAAGGACCCCGAGCCGCTGCCCTACCTGCGGGAGAGCGCGCCCTGGGGGCTCGACATCGAGCTGGCCGTCGAGTGGAACGGCCGCCTGGTCTCCCGCCCGCCGTACCGGGACGTCTACTGGTCGCCCGCGCAGATGCTGGCCCACATGACCGTCAACGGCGCGTCGACCCGCACCGGCGACCTGTACGCCTCCGGCACCGTGTCCGGGCCGCGCAAGGACCAGCGCGGCGCCTTCATCGAGCTCACCTGGGGCGGCGCGGAGCCGGTGGAGATCAACGGTGAGAAGCGCACGTTCCTGGAGGACGGCGACGAGGTGGTCATCACCGCGACCGCCCCCGGCGCGGATGGCCGCCGCATCGGCTTCGGCGAGGTGCGGGGCCGCATCCTGCCCGCCGTGGACACCGGCGAAGGCGGCCGATAGGCGGCATCGTCGCCACGGCCGCCGCTTCGGCGTGCCGCCGGGCACGGGACGCGGGCGGGCCGGAGTCAAGCGGCGTGTCTCCGGGAAAAGCGGTTGAGGTTCCAGTGACTGGAAGGTCGAGGCTGTGGCTGTGAACGACCGCACGGAGCAGCACCGCGCCGACACGGCCGCCGGCGAGACCGGCGATCTCGGGCCGCTCACGATCGGGCAGCTCGCGCGGCTGGCCGGCGTTTCGGCCCGCACGATCCGGTTCTGGTCCGACATCGGGATCCTCCCGCCGGCCGGCCGGTCGTCGGGCGGCTACCGGCTGTACGACGCCGAGGCCGTGGCCCGGCTGCACCTCGTGCGTACGCTGCGCGAGCTGGGATTCGACCTCGCCACGGTGGAGCGAGTCGTGACCAGGCGGGTGAGCCTCGCGGAGGTCGCCCGGGCGCACGTCGCCGCGCTGGACGCGGAGATACGCATCCTGCGGGCACGGCGCGCCGTCATGCGGTCGATCGCGGAACGTGACAGCACCGTGGAGGAGTTGAGGCTCATGCACGAACTGGCCCGGTTGTCGGCACAGGAGAGACAGCGGATCATCGACGACTTCGTCGACGAGGTGTTCGCCGGCACCGATCCCGAGGCGCCCGGCGCGGGCATCGCCCAGCGCATGCGCGGCCTGCCGGAGGAACTGCCGGACGAGCCCACCACGGAACAGGTGGAGGCCTGGATCGAGCTCGCCGGGCTGGTCGCCGACCCGTCCTTCCGGGAGCGGGCGCGCGAGATGGCGACCGCCCCGGCCGAGCCCGGGACGCCGGTGCCGGTCGACTCGCAGGCGGTCCTGGAGGAGGCCGGGCGGGCCCTGGAGCAGGGCATCGCCCCGGAGTCGGCGGAGGCCGGGCCGATCGTGGACCGGCTGGTTCCGGATGTGCCCGCGGCCGAACGCGTACGGCTGGCGGACACGCTGGAGCGGTTCACCGACCGGAGGGTGGAGCGGTACTGGCAGCTCCTCGGCGTGCTCAAGGGCATGCCGCCGTTCCCGTCCGTGGTGCCCGCCTACGAGTGGTTCATCGCGGCGCTGCGCGCCCAGCGCTGAGCGGAAGCGACCGGTGCCGGCCTTTCACCACCGGCCCGGCCCCGCCATGCGAAGGCGGCGGGGCGGCGCGGCGAGCGGTGCCGGCAGCCGCAGCGGCCCACGACCGGGGGTGATCGTGCCGAGCACCCGCGCCCCGGCCGCGCCGGTGCAGGCGGGCACGGTGCCGGGCAGGCCGTGCGCGGTGAGCCAGCCGAGATAGGAGAACGCGACGGCCTCTTTGGCGTCCGAGGGCACGCCGAGGTCGTCGCTCGGCACCAGCCGCACGCCCTCGGTCCGCTCGCGCAGCGCGCGCATCAGGGCGAGGTTGCGCACGCCGCCGCCGGACACGACCACCGTGCCGAGCCGGTGCCGCCGGATCTCGGCCGCGACCGTCTCGGCGGTGAGCGCCGCGAGCGTCGCCAGCAGGTCGGGCAGGCCGAGCTCGTACGGCCCCGCCACCCGCTCCAGGTATCCCGGGTGGAACAGTTCCTTGCCAGTCGTCTTGGGCGGCGGCCGGTGGTAGTACGGCTCGGCGAGAAGCTCGGCCAGCAGCCCCTCGTGCACCCGGCCCGCCGCCGCCAGCCTGCCGTCCTCGTCGTACGGCCTGCCGGTGGCGGCGCGTACGGCCGCGTCCATCAGCGCCGAGGCCGGGCCGGTGTCGTATGCAAGCGGAGGCTCGGACCCGGCGGGAGCCACGGTGAGGTTGGCGATGCCGCCCAGGTTGAGCGCGCCGGCCCGCCCCGGCGCTTCGGGCAGCCCGGACAGCAACGGCAGGTCGAAGGCGGACACGAGCGGCGCGCCCTGCCCGCCGGCGGCCACGTCGCGCACCCGCAGGTCCGACACGACCGGGACGCCGAGCCGTTCGGCGATCCAGGCGGGCTGGCCGAGCTGGAGCGTCCCGCGCACGTGCCCGTCCTCCACCCAGTGGAACATCGTCTGCCCGTGCGAGCAGACCAGGTCGGCGGCCGGGCAGGCCGCCGCGGCCTCGGCGAACGCCCGGCCCACCAGCGTGTCGAGACGGCAGACCTCGCCCATGTCCGTACGGCCCGGCGGCAGCGCGGCGACGATCGCGGCACGCACCTGCGGCGGGTACGGCACCGTGGCGGTGTGCTCCACGACCCCCGTGAGCAGATCGCCCTCCCGCGTCCAGGCGACGAGCGCGCAGTCGATCCCGTCATGGGAGGTCCCGGAGATCAGCCCGAGCACGCGCACATCCACCTCGCAAGGATTCCCGCGGTCGCGACGGCACAGCCGCACACCGGGTGGCGGTCTACCGTCAGTGCACCCGGCGTTCCTTGCTCGGTTCGCTCTGCCGGGACGCCCGGTCGACGGCGGTCACGTAGTAGCGCGCGCCCGGCGTGCCGCCGGGGTCCACCCAGCGGACGTGCCTGCCCGCGGGCACGACCGCGACCAGGTGCCGGGCGTCCGCGAAGTCCTGCCGGCCGGCGGGCCGGTCGAACCGGAAGACGGCGAACTGGAACGGCGCCCGGGGCCCGGTGGCCTCGATGTGCAGCTCCACGCCCCCGCTCACGCGGCGGGCCGAGGCGAGCACGGGACGGCGCGGCGGCTCACCGCCCGCGAGCCTCGGCAGCAGCGGCGCGAGCGCGGGCCGGGTGTAGTGCTCGTTCAGCACGGCGCTGATCGACCCGAGCCGGTCGTCGCGGACGTCGGCCGCGTTGTACCAGATGTCTCCCCCGACCTCCGGGTGGTCGCGGTTCAGCGTGAGGTGCCGGGCCAGCTCGTCCGGCTGGAACCACTCGGCGGGCTGTCCCTGCGTCCCCGCCTTGTACGCCGCCTGGCCGATCCACAACTGCACGCCCGTGCCCGCCACGACGTCGGACCACCAGGGGACGAGCTTGGCGTAGTCGGCGTTCGGCTGGCCGATGTACCAGTAGAGCTGCGGCGCGATGTAGTCGAGCCAGCCCTGCTTCACCCACTTGCGGGTGTCGGCGTGCAGGTTGTCGTACGACTGGCTGCCGCTGGTGTCGGAGCCGAGGGGGTCGGTCGACTTGTTGCGCCAGATGCCCGACGGGCCGATCCCCCAGATCACCTCGGGCTTGGCCCGCCGTACGCGCTGCTGCATCTCCCGAACCAGCAGGTCGACGTTGTTGCGCCGCCAGGAGGCCAGGTCGGGGAAGCCCGCGCCGTACGCCGCGTAGGCGGCGCTGTCGTCGAACGCCGTGGTGTTGACCGGGTAGAAGTAGTCGTCGAAGTGCACGCCGTCGATGTCGTAGCGGATGACGGCGTCCATCATCGCGTCCTGCACGAACGCGCGGACCTCCGGAATGCCCGGGTTGTAGTAGAGCTTCCCGCCGTACGAGACGATCCACTCGGGGTGGCGGCGGGCGGGGTGGTCGGGGTGCAGCTTGGCCGGATCCGACTGCATCGACACCCGGTAGGGGTTGAACCAGGCGTGGAACGCCAGGCCTCGCCGATGGGCCGCATCGACGGCGAACGCCAGCGGGTCATAGCCGGGGTCCTGCCCCTGGACCCCGGTCAGGTACTGCGACCACGGCTCGTACGGCGACGGCCAGAAGGCGTCGGCGGTCGGCCTGATCTGCACGAACACGGAGTTGAGCCGGCGTGCCACGGCGAGGTCGAACCATGCCTCCAGCTCGGCCTTCTGCCGGTCGGGCGTCAGCCCGGTCTTGGACGGCCAGTTGATGTTGACGACCGAGGCGATCCACATGCCGCGCATCTGGCGCAGCGGCGGCACGTACGCGGTGGAGGCGGCGGATGCGGGGGATGCGGCGAGAGCAGGCAGCGGGACGGCCGACGCCGCGGCGGCGAGGGCCAGGCCGCGGAGCATGGCGCGCCGGGAGGGTGAACTCAATCGGACCTCCGAAAGCCGGGGGGATTCGGCGATCACGACACTGGCAGAAACTTACTTTCAGATCAATCGGGATAAAAGAAAGTGTCATAGACGTGTAATCTGCCCCAAGAGGTCCTCGTGGGAGACGGCACCGGTCATGCCGTACATATCTCGTCATGTGGACTTCTGGCCGCGTTGTCCCGCACCCGGCGGGCGCGTGGATCTAAGCTGATCGCGCATAGGAGAGGCTGCACGCACATGAACGAGAACGAGGGCACCGCACCGGTCAATCCGATCGCGACGGTGCGTGCGGTGCTGCCCTCGCTCACCCCCGCCGCCCAGACCATCGCGCGCCTCATCCTCGAGGACCCCGCCATGGTGGCCCGCAGCACCATCACGGAGGTCAGCGCGATCTCGGGGATCAGCGAGGCCACGATCGTGCGGACCGCACGCGCGCTGGGCTTCGCCGGATACTCGCAACTGCGGTTCGCCCTGGCGGCGGCGGTCGCCAGGGACACCCCCGAGCGGCTCGTGCCGGGCGACCTCGCCCCGGACGACCCGCTGACCGACGTGATCGCCAAGGTGACCCGGGCTGAGTCGCAGGCGCTCGCCGACACGGCGGCCCAGCTCAACCCCGACGGGCTCGGCGCGGTGGTGGACGCCATCGCCGGCGCCCGCCGCGTCGACGTGTACGGCGTGGGCGCCTCCGGCCTCGTCGCGGCCGACATGGCGCAGAAGCTGATGCGGATCGGGCTGCCCGGCCACCACTTCACCGACGCGCACCTCGCGCTCACCAGCGCCGCGCTGCTGCACGAGGGCGACGTCGCCGTCGGGGTGAGCTGCACCGGCGAGACGCCCGACGTGCTCGGCCCGGTGCGGGTGGCGCGCAAGGCCGGCGCGACGACCGTGGCGATCACGAACAACCCGCGCTCCTCGCTGGCCGGGCTCGCCGACCACGTGCTGATCTCCGCCGGGCGCGAGACGGCGTTCCGGCCGGGAGCGCTGGCCAGCCGGATCAGCCAGCTGCTCATCGTCGACTGCGTCTTCGTCGGCGTCGCGCAGCGCACCTTCGACGCCTCCGACGCGGCCTTACGCGCGACCCGCGACGCGCTCGCCGACTACCTCGGCGAGGCCCACCGCCGCGCCCGCTCCGCCTGAGCGACGCGGGCCGGCCGGCGTCAGGCGGCGCCGCCGGCGCGGCGGGCCGCCTCCAGCCGGTCACCGTTGGCCCGCAGCAGCGCCCGCGCGTCGTCGGGGCCGAGGCCGTGCTCGATCATCAGCACGGCCGTCTTGACGTTCCAGTCCGCCGCCTCCAGCGCGGCCCGCGCCGCGGCGGGCCCGGCGCCGGTGATGTCCGCGACGATCCGCGTCGCCCGGCGTACGAGCTTCGCGTTCACCGCCGAGACCTCGATCATCGCGTTTCCGTACGTCCGGCCGAGCCGGATCATCGCGATGGTGGAGATCATGTTGAGCACGAGCTTCTGGGCGGTCCCCGCCTTGAGGCGGGTCGAGCCGGCCACCACCTCGGGGCCGACGACCACCTCGATCGGATGATCGGCCCGCTCCGACAGCGGCGACCCCGGGTTGCACGACAGGGCCACGGTCAGCGCACCCCTTCGGGCGGCCTCGGCGAGCGCCCCGAGCACGAACGGCGCCCGGCCGCTGGCGGAGATGCCCACGAGCGAGTCGAGCGGGCCCAGGTCGCGGTCGGCGATGGCCGCGGCCCCGCCGTCGTGGTCGTCCTCCGCGCCCTCGATCGACCTGGTCAGCGCGGCCTCGCCGCCCGCGATGATGCCCTGCACCAGTTCGGGGTCGGTGCCGAAGGTCGGCGGGCACTCCGACGCGTCGAGGACGCCCAGCCTGCCGGACGTCCCCGCCCCCACGTAGAACAGGCGCCCGCCCCGCGCCATGCCGCCGGCGATCCCGTCGATGGCGGCCGACACGGCCGGGATGACCGCGGCCACGGCGCCGGGCACCGTGGCGTCGGCCGCGTTCATCAACCGCGCGATCTCCTCGGTCGGGAGCCGGTCGATGTCCCGGTAGCGTGGATCGCTCCGCTCGGTGTACAGCTCGGCCGGCTCGCTTCCTCCATCGGACAGGCCCGCCAGTGGGTCAGTCATCTCGTCCCTGTCTTCGCGTTCCATCTCCCGCCTCCCCCGATGCCGCACTCGCGCCGCGTTCTCATCCGCGGCTCACCGGCACGGCGACCACGCTGCGGCGCTCGGGGTGGAAGCAGGCGTGCCGGTGCGACGAACCGTCGCCCTGCCCCTCCCGCCCCCGTGCCGTGCCGTCCCCCCCCCCGC
>JADGHC010000250.1 GCA_019689655.1 Microbispora sp. | reverse complement strand
TTCCTGGTGGGGGTGGGCGCGGCCGGGGGCGCCGGGATGATGTACGCGGCGATGGGCGCCCTGGGGCTCGCGCCGGACCATCAGCCGAAGGACTACACCCCGCCCAGCCGCTCCGACTTCGCGCTGCGCGGGAGGGGCGCCGGTTCCGTGGTGATCCTCGGGGCGGGGATCGCCGGCCTGGCCACCGCGTACGAACTGCGCAAGGCGGGATACGACTGCACGGTCCTGGAGGCCCGGGACCGGGTCGGCGGGCGCAACCTCACGCTGCGCGGCGGCGACCGGCTGCCCGAGCTGGGCGGCGAGACACAGCGGGTGCGGTTCGGGGAGGGCGTCTACTTCAACGCGGGCCCGGCCCGCATCGCCCAGTGGATGGTCACCCTGGACTACTGCCGCGAACTGGGCGTCCCCATCGAGCTGTTCGTCAACGACAACCCCGGCGCGTACGTGTTCACCAAGGGCATGAAGGCCCCGGTCCGGGCCAGGACCGCGCGTGCCGACACCTACGGCTACATCAGCGAGCTGCTGGCGAAGGCCACCAGGGCCGGCGCGCTGGACGAGCGGCTGACGGCGGCGGACAAGGACCGCCTGCTCCACTTCCTGTCGGAGTTCGGCGACATCGGCAAGCGTTACGTCTACACGGGGTCCGACCGCAGGGGCTTCGCGACGTACCCCGGCGTCGGCGCGGGCGTGCCGCTCGGCGCCCCGCCCGCCCTGTCGGAGGTGCTCGGCTACGGGCTCGGCCGCACGATCACGTTCACGTTCGGCTTCGAGCAGGCCATGCCGATGTTCCAGCCGGTCGGCGGCATGGACGCCATCGCGGTCAAGCTCGCCGACGCGATCGGCCGCGACCGCATCCGCACCTCCACCGAGGTGAAGAAGATCACCAATCTGCCCGACGGGGTGGAGGTCGAGCACACCGGCGGCCGTGTCCGGGCCGACTACTGTGTCGCGGCGCTGCCGCCGCACGTGCTCGCGCGGATCCCCGGCAACCTCGACGCCCGGGTCGTGGCCGCCCTGCGCACCCCCACCCCCGTGTCCGCCGGGAAGATCGGGCTGGAGTACCGCCGCCGCTGGTGGGAGACCGACGACCGCATCTACGGCGGCATCACCGAGACCGACCTGGACATCGCGCACATCTGGTACCCCTCGTACGGTTTCCACGGCACGCGCGGGCTGGTGGTCGGCTACTACAACCTCGGCAGGGACGCCGACCTGTACACCGGCCTCACCCACGCCGAGCGGCAGCGGCGGGCGCTCACCCAGGGCAAGAAGATCCACGGGGAGAAGTACCGGTCGGAGCTGCTGTCCAGCGTCTCCATCGCCTGGCGGCGGCAGCCGTACATCGAGGGCGCCTGGGTCGCCTGGCCCTCGTACGAGGGCGCCTTCACGCTCCTGCGAAAGCCGGCCGGCCGGGTGTATTTCGCCGGCGACTGGCTCACCCACCTCATCGCCTGGCAGGCGGGGGCGCTGGAGTCGGCCCGTAATGTGGTCACCCAACTGCATGAGCGTGCCGTCAAGGAGGGCTGAATGCCGCTCGAATGGGTTCCCGCGTCCGAGCGTCCCGACCTGCTCGCCGATCCCGTGGCCAAGGCCGTCGCCTCGCTCGACGTCAAGGTGGAGGTCGCGGAGATCGACCCCGCGCTGTCCGACACCGCCGCGTTCTGCGAGCGGTACGGCGTGGCGCCGGAGGATTCGGCCAACTGCGTCATCGTCGCCGGCAAGCGGGGCGGGGTGACGCGGTACGCCGCCGTCATGGTGCTCGCCAGCGGGCGGGCCGACATCAACGGGGTCGTGCGCCGCCATCTGGACGTACGGAAGGTGTCCTTCGCCCCGCAGGCCGAGGCCGTCGAGCTGACCGGGATGGAGTACGGCGGGATCACCCCTATCGGGCTGCCCGAGGGCTGGCCGGTGCTCGTTGACGAAAACGTGACCCGGCGGCCGTTCGTGGTGATCGGCAGCGGCGTGCGCCGCTCCAAGCTGGCGCTATCCGGCGAGGCGCTGGTCGCGGCGACAGGCGGGGAGGTCCTCGCGCTCACCGTGTGACCGCCGCCCGGAAACCGTTTGCGTGATTTCTCCGTTGTGTAGAGCGGAGATATGGCGCGATGGTTCACTCATGGGCGTTCTTTTAGTCGGTATGGTGCTTAGGCGATGAATCAAGACGACCGACTGGGCCCGTACCGGCTGCTGAGGCGGCTCGGTGAGGGCGGCATGGGCGTGGTTCACCTCGCCCTCGACCCGCAGGGCCAGCAGGTGGCCGTCAAGGTCCTGCGCTCGGAGGTGGCGGGCGACGACGTCGCGCGCAGGCGCCTGTCGCGCGAGGTCGAGACCATGCGGCGGGTACGCGGGCCGAACATCGCGGAGGTCGTCGACGCCGACGTCACCGGGCGCAGGCCGTACATCGTCACCCGCTACGTGCCGGGACGGCCGCTCGACGAGCTCGTCAAGAACGAGGGCCCGCTGCCCTTCGACGCCTTGCTGAAGGTCGCGATCGGGGTGGCCGAGGCGCTCGCCGCCGTGCACGCCGCGGGGGTCATCCACCGCGACCTGAAGCCGGGCAACGTGCTGATGCTGGACGGCCGGCCGGTGCTGATCGACTTCGGCATCGCCCAGGCGGTCGACGCCACCCGGCTCACCCAGACCGGCATGTTCATCGGCACGCCCGGCTACCTCGCCCCCGAGATCATCGAGGGTCACGAGGCCGGGCCGCAGGTGGACGTGCACGCCTGGGCCGGCACCGTGCTGTACGCCGCGACCGGCCAGCCGCCGTTCGGCAAGGGCACGCTGGAGATGATCTTCTTCAACATCACCTCCGGCCGGGCCAACGTCGAGGCCGCCCCGCCGCCGATCCAGCCGATCCTGCGTGCCGCGTTCAACCGCGACCCGGCCAAGCGGCCGACCGCGGCCGAGCTCGTACGGCAGCTCACGTGGCTGCTGCCGCAGTCGCCGGGCCGGCCCCGCGTGCCCGACGAGGTCACCACCGTTCCCAACGTCGACGAGCCCGGCGGCCGGCAGGTGCCCGAGTTCGGCCGGCCGGGCGGGCCGCCCACGGGCGGTGTACCGCAGCCGGGGACGGGCGGCGCGCCCGTCGCCGGTCAGCCTGCGACGACCCCGCCGGTCCCGGGTCGGCCCGTCCCGGGCTCGCCCGGCACCGGCTGGCAGCCCGCCGCGGCCGCACCTGTCCCCGGTCAGCCTGTCTCGGGTCAGCCCGTTCCGGGGCCGCCCGGCACGGGCCGGCAGCCTGTCGCGACCTCTCCCGTCCCCGGTCAGCCTGCCACGGCCGCGCCCGTTCCGGGACGGCCCGTGCCCGGCTCGCCCGTTCCCGGCCATCCCGCCGCGGGCCCGGCCGGTGTCGTGGGGGGACCGGCCACCGGCCCGGCGCCGGCCGGGTCGCCGGGGCCGGTCGGCCCGCCGGTCGCGCCGGCGACGCCCCCGGCCGCGCCGTCCCATCCGGGCGGCGGGTCCGGGGAGTTCGTCTCGTTGCTGCGTGAGACGCCCGGCCAGGGCGGTGACCCGTTCCCGACCGTACGGGTGACCGGAGACGACCTGCGCAAGGCGGGCCTCAAGCCGTCCGCTCCGCCGCCCGCCCGGTCGGACGAGTGGCCCACGCCGGTGGTGCGCCCGGAGGGCGACATCCCCACCCGCCGGGTGACCTCCGAGGAGATACGCCAGGCCATGACCGGCGGCCCCGCCGCCTCGCCCGGCGCGGCGTCCCCGCAGCAGGGAGCGCGCCGGCAGGGGTCCCCGCAGGCGGGGGACGCGGCGGCGCGCGACCGCGCGCTCTTCGGGAACGCGTCCGAGATCTACGAGCGGACGCCGCAGATCCATCAGCCGGCCCCCGATCCGTTCATGCCGACGGTGCGGGTGCCGCCGCCCATGGCGATCCCGCCCGGGGCGCTGCAGCGCTCCAAGGCGTACGGCGTCGCGAGCGCGCTGCTGCTCGTCGTCATGACGTCTCTCGCGGTCATGGCGCCGCTGCTGATGTGCCTGGTGGCCCTGCCCGCCGTGGTGCTGCTGCGGGCCGCCGACCTGGCCCAGCCGCACCTCAACTCCCGGCGCCCGGCGGGCGCCGCGGCGGCCGACGTGGTGCGCGTGCTCAGCCGCCCGGCGGAACTCGCCAAGTCGATCGGCGTCACGATCGCGCTCGTGCCGTACGCGCTGGTTTTGGGACTGCCGGTGACGCTGGTGCTCGCCGTGCTCCTCGGTCATACCCCCGGGCTGCGGCTCGCGGCGCTGAGCTGGGGGGTCGCGACGGCGCTGTGGACGATCTGCGCGGGGCCCGGGGTGGTGGGCCCGGGCAGGCAGATGCGGCGGACGCTGGCCTCGCTGGCACCCGGCGAGGGAACGGCGAAGGGGCTCGCGTGGGGGATCGGCGCCTTCGCGGTGCTCACCGCGGCGCTCGCGCTGTCGAGCCTCCTGGGTAAACACACAGCAGGGCACTTCTGGGGCCCGATCGACGTTGTGTCAGTACTGGAACGACTGAAAGACCTGCGGAACCAGGCGGGGAACGGGTGACGGGGGACGACATGTCGGCTACCGAGGCTCCGGAGAGGATCGGGCCCTACCGGCTGCTGCGGCAGCTCGGCGAGGGCGGCATGGGCGTCGTCTATCTCGGCCTGGACGAGGAGGGGCGCGAGGTCGCGGTCAAGGTCCTGCACCCGCACGTCGCCTCCGACCTCAAGGCACGGGACCGGCTCACCCGCGAGGTCGAGACCATGCGGCGGGTGCGCAGCAAGCGCGTCGCCGAGGTCGTCGACGCCGACCTGACCGGCGCCGCGCCGTACATCGTCACGCGGTACGCCCCCGGGCGGACCTTAGAGCAGACGGTGCTGGAGGACGGGCCGCTCGGCGACGACGGCGTGATCCGGCTCGCGGTGGGCCTGTGCGAGGCCCTGGTCGCCATCCACGCGGCCGACGTCATCCATCGCGACCTCAAGCCGGCCAACGTGATGCTCGTGGACGGCGAGCCGCTCGTGATCGACTTCGGCATCGCCCACCTGGTCAACGCCACCCGGCTGACCCAGACGGGGATGTTCGTCGGCACCCCCGGCTACCTCGCCCCCGAGATCATCCGGGACACCGAGATCACCCAGGCCGCCGACGTGCACGCGCTGGGGGCCACCGTCTTCTTCGCGGCCACCGGCAAGGCGCCGTTCGGCTCGGGCACGTTCGAGTCGGTCTGTTACAACATCCTCGAAGGCAAGGCGCAGATAGACCTCGCGCCGGCCTGGCTGCGGGGCTGGCTCCGAAGCGCCCTGGCGCCCGAGGCGTCCGCGCGTCCCACGGCCGTGGCGCTGCTCGAGATCACCCGTACGCTCGACCCCTCGGTCACCGTGCTCCAGGAGAGCCCGCACGGGTCGCCGCGCGACGGCGGGACGCGGATCCTCGACAGCACGCGCGTGCTCGACGAGCCGGTGCGGGGCGACGGGGACCGCGGAAGCCGGACCGGCAGGCTGCCGGCCGACGACAGCTTCTCCGACCTGTTGCCGCCGGTGAACTACGTGGAGCCGGAACGGCCTCCCCGGGAGCCCAGGGCGCCCAAGCAGCGCCGCCCGGTGTCCGCGCCGCCGCCGGCGCATCCGCACGCCCCGCCGTACGGACAGGCCGGGCCGCCGCCGTACCAGCCCGCGCCGTTCCAGCCGTACACGGACCAGCGGGTTGCGGGCTACCCGGAGCCCCGGGTCGCGCCGCCGCCCGCCCCGGCCGCGCCGTACCGGCCCGAGCCGGAGCGAGCCCCCTACCGGGCTCCGCATCCGGTGCTCGCGACCCTGCTGCTGGCCACGCTCGTGGGGCTGGCCTGCCTGCTGCCGGTCATGGTGAGCTTGTTCGCCGTCGTGCTGGTGCTGTGCCTGCGGGTGGGGCAGTACCTGCTCGGCGACCTCGCCGAGCGCCGGGCCACACGGGGCAGCAGCGGGGCCGACCCGCTCCTCGCGGTGCTCGGCACACCGTGGGCGCTGATCAAGGCGGTGCTGGCGACGGCCGTCCAGGTGCCGCTGGCCGTGATGTTCGCGATGTGCGCCTGGGGCGGCTTCCACTACATCGGCGGGATCAGGCCCGATCCCGCCGCCGCGTACGCCGCGGGCGCCTTCGTGGCCGGGCTGTTCATCCTGCCCGGCGGGAAGGCTCCGCGTAAGGCGGTGTCCCGGACGCTGAGCGCGGTGATCCGCAGCCCCGGAGCGGGAATGATCACGGCGATCGTGGTCGGCACCGTCGCGCTGTTCACGGTCATGACGGCGCTGTCCGCGGACGCCTCGTGGGTTCCCTGGCGGCCTCCGTCCGTGGCGGTGGACCACATCGTCGTGGAGCTCAAGCGGAAGGGGCAGGACACGGTCGTCAACCTGATCGGCGGCGTGATCGGGGACATCATGGACAGGATCGGCCTCGGCTTCATGACCTTCTGGACCTGATCCGTCCCGACGACCCGAGCGAGCGAAACACCCGCGTGCGATGGGGAAAGACATCGCATGGCGCTCCGATGCGCGAGGCGGGAGGCACCGGATAAGAGCGCTCCGACGTGCGAGGCGGGAGGCACAGCTTGGGTACGCAGGAACAGCTCGGTCCCTATCGTCTGGTCTCCGCGCTCGGCTCCGGGGGGTTCGGCGAGGTCCACCTGGCGCTCGATCCCGATGGGCGTACGGTCGCCGTGAAGGTCCTGCATCCCCATGTCGCCTCGGACGGTGTCGCGATCGCCCGCCTGGCCCGCGAGGTGGAGACGATGCGCCGGGTCCGCGGCGCGCACGTGGCCGAGGTGCTGGACGCCTCGTTGTCGGGGGAGCGGCCCTACATCGTCACCCGGTATGTGCAGGGCAGGCCGCTCAGCGTGATCGTGACCAAGGACGGGCCGGTCGCCGGGGCCGGTCTGCTGCGGCTGGCGCTGGGGCTGGCGGAGGCGCTGGCGTCCATCCACGCGGCCGGGGTCGTCCACCGTGACCTCAAGCCGGCCAACGTGATCGTCTCCGAGGGCGAGCCGTACGTGATCGACTTCGGCATCGCCTGCGCGCTGGAGTCGGCCTCGGTCACGGCGTCGGGCACGGTCGTCGGAACGCCCGGTTACCTGGCTCCCGAGGTGCTGGAAGGCGAGGAGGCCGGGCCGGAGGCCGACGTGTTCGCGTGGGGAGCGACGCTGGCGTTCGCCGCGTCGGGGCGGCAGCCGTACGGGACCGGGCCGGCGGCGGCGATCGCCTACCGGGTCGTCCATCGCGAGCCCGACCTGACGGGGGTGCCGTCGTGGCTCGTGCCGCTCGTGGAGCGGTGTCTCAGCCCCGATCCGGCGGACCGGCCGGCGACGGCCGAGCTGGCCGGGCTCGTCAAGGAGGCCGCTCCGGTGCTGGACGGGATCGAGCCGGCGCGGCCCGCGCTGTCGGAGGCGCCCACGCGCGAGTGGCGGCCGGGCGACCGGCGCCGCGATGATCGCCGGCCGTCGCGCGGCCGGCGGGGAGAGGTGGACGATCTGCGTGCCGCGCACCGGGAGAAGCTGCACCGCCGCTGGGTGATCGGCTCCGCGGTGGTGGTCGGCCTGTTCGCCGCCGCGGCGCGGGCCGATCTGCCCGAGGTGTCGCGTCTGCTGCTGGTGCTGTACGGCATCGCCCTTGTCGTGGACGCGGCGTTCGGGCTGCTGGGCAGGTCCAGGCGGCGGCTCGCGGTGGACCTGGCCGGCGGTGTCGGGGCCGTCGCCGTGTGGGCGCTGCTCAGCACGTTGTTCAGCACGACGACGCTCCTCCTGGCCGTCGCCACCGTGCTGTTCCTGCTGATCATGCTCGTGGTCGCGAGCTGAGCGGTGCGCCGCGCGCGAACGGGGGCCGGGTCAGGAGAACCAGTTGGCGCCCAGCTCCTGGATGGTTCTGCTGCCCCTGGGCACCAGCAGCGCCTCGCTCAGCACCTGGTTGACCTGCTGCGGATCGTTGACCAGGGCGAACATGAAGAACGAGCCGCCGTCCGCGGTGCGGAAGCCGAACACCGAACCGTGACCGGCGAACGCCATGTACGCCCCTTTGTTCACGGCGGGGAACGCCTTGCGGCTGTAGCTGTCCTTGGCGAGGCGGTAGCCGGAGGCGCCCTCCTTCTTCTCGCCGTTCCAGAAGTTCAGGTACTCCTCGGCCGCGGCGGCCGCCACCGTGGTGTCCATGTAGGTGACGTAGCCGTCGGCGTCGAGCTGCGGCGCGGGCATCCGCTGCCCCCAGTGGATCGGGGTCGCGACGGCCAGCTTGAACGACTGGCCGGGGGAGCGGAAGAACGCCAGGAGATGAGGGCGGGCGTGGCCCTTGGTGTCCTTGTAGGTCGCCTGTGCGATGAACCACTCGCCGACCGGCGGCTGCCGCTCCGGTCTCGGCAGGTAGAGCGCCGGGGTGCCGATGATGTCGATCGGCTTGTGCCCCGGCTTCGTCCCGAAGATCTCGTGGTTGCGTTCGAGCACGCCTTCGTGCAGCGCCGCCTCGGCGAACAGCGCGTCGAGCAGGTCGTTGTGCTTCCACCACTTGGGCTTGCGCAGCGTCGCGTTGTACTCGCGCACCCACGTCAGCAGCGCCTGCCTCGCCTGGGGCATGGTGAGTCCGGCCGTGGCGGCGGAGGGGGTGGGGGCCGCCTTCGAAGGAGCCGGCGACGCGGCCGAGACCGCCGGCGTGGGCGGGGCGGCGGCCCGCCGGACGGCCAATTCGGTGATCAGGCCACAGCCGGAC
>JADGHC010000249.1 GCA_019689655.1 Microbispora sp. | reverse complement strand
CAGCTGGCGAACGCGCTCTTCGAAGGCCGTGATTACCTGCGTGCCGCTGCCGCCTACAGCAGGCTCGCCGGCGACCTGGCCCGTCGGCACGGGTCCGACGACGAGCGGACGTTCCAGTGCCGCATGCAGGAGGCCATGTGCCACGCGCACCTGGACGACAGCGAGTTGGCCCTCCGCCTCCTGCGCGACCTGCTCGCGGACCAGCGGCGCGCCTATCCGGACGGCGACCAGCGGACACTGGAACTGCGCCGTCAGATCGGCGAGATGGAGAAGCGATCCGGTGACCTCGCCGGTGCCCACCTCACGTTCACCGAGCTGTACGACGAGCTGTGCCGCCGTTTTGGACGCGACCACCCGCTGACCGCACGAGTGGGGGACAGCCTCGCAGCGCTGGACATCTGAAGCCGTGCCGAAGTCGCCGCCACACCGGTCTTCCGGCGCCCTCCGCGTACGGTAGAACATAGTTCGGGTAAAGGAGGGGTGCGATGGTGGTGCTGTCCGAGGACGACGGCGGGGTGCGAATCCTGACGTTCAACCGGCCGGAACGGCTGAACGCCTGGACCGCCGAGATGGGACGGCGCTACTTCGACCTGCTGGAGGAGGCCGATCAGGACCCGTCCGTACGGGCGATCGTGGTGACCGGCGCGGGGAAGGGATTCTGCGCCGGGGCCGACTTCGAGGACCTGGCGGCCCTGCAGGCGGGGACGTACGCCGCCGAGCAGGACCCGCGGCCCGCCACCTTCCCGACGACGCTGCGCAAGCCCGTCGTCGCCGCGGTCAACGGCGCGTGCGCCGGCCTGGGGATGGTGCACGCGCTCGTGTGCGACGTGGTCCTGACCGCCGACGACGCCAAGTGGACGACGGCGTTCTCCCGGCGCGGGCTGATCGCCGAGTATGGCCTCGGCTGGATCCTGCCCCGGCTGGCCGGGCAGGCACGGGCGATGGACCTGCTGCTGTCGGGCCGGGTCTTCACCGGCGCCGAGGCGTGCGCCATGGGCCTCGCCGTACGGGCCGTGCCGGGGGAGCGGCTGCTCGCCGAGGCCGTCGCGTACGCCAAGGAGCTGGCCACCCAGTGCTCGCCCGCCTCGATGGCGATCATCAAGCGGCAGGTGTGGGGCGGCTGGCAGGCGGGGCTCGACGAGGCCAGGGACGAGGCCGTACGGCTGATGATGGAGTCGTTCCGGCGGCCGGACTTCGCCGAGGGGGTGGCGAGCTTCCTCGAACGCCGGCCGCCGGACTTCCCGCCGCTGATGTGACGGGGCCGTAACGGCTTGCGCGGATCTCCCCGCCGCCGGTGATGCCCCAGTGCGCGAGTTTCCGCCCGGTGACGCCTCAGCGCGTGCGCGGGTCTCCGCCCGGACATGCTTCAGCGCTCGGGTCTTCGCCGTGGGCGATGCCCCAGCGTGGCGGGCCTGCGCCCGGTGACACCCCAGCGCGCGGGTCTCCGCCCGGCTTCGGCGCGCTCGGGGACTCTCCGCCGGCGGATGCGTCAGCGGACGCGGCGGGCGCCGGCCGCCGGGGTGGCCGGCAGGAACGTCGGCGCGGCCCAGCCGCGCTCGGCGTAGGCCCGCTCGACGGTGGCCCGCACCCGGTCGACCCGGTCGTCGGCGACGAGCGCGATGGCCGAGCCGCCGAACCCGCCGCCGGTCATCCGCGCCCCGCGCGCGCCGCCCTTGACCGCGCCCTCGACCGCGACGTCCAGCTCGGGGCAGGAGACCTGGTACTGGTCCCGCAGCGACAGATGCGAGGCGTTCAGCAGGGCGCCGATCTCCGGTACGGCTCCCGCCCGCAGCAGCCCGATGACGGCCTCCACCCGGTGGTTCTCGGTGACGACGTGCTGGGTGCGGGCCCGCTCGTTCCCGCTGAGCTTCGCCAGGGCCGCGGCGAGATCGGTGACGTCCCGCAGCGAGGCGACGCCGAGACGCTTGGCCGCGTTCTCGCAGTCCTGGCGCCGCATGGCGTACTGCCCGTCGGCCAGCTCGTGGTGCACGCCGGTGTTGATGATGAGGATCTGCAGGCCGTACGCCGACAGGTCGAAGGGGACGGCGCGGCCGGCCAGCGAGCGGCAGTCGAGGAACAGCGCGTGGCCTTCCTTGCTCAGCGCGGAGGCCGCCTGATCCATGATCCCGCAAGGCATGCCGACGAACTCGTTTTCGGCCTTCTGGCACAGCTTGGCCAGCTCCATCGGCTCCAGGCCCAGGCCGTACAGGTCGTTCAGGGCGAGCCCGACGGACACCTCGAGCGCGGCGCTGGAGGACAGCCCCGCCCCCTTGGGCACGTCGCCGTCGACCACGATGTCCGCGCCGCGCACGGGAAGCCCGGTGCCGCGCATCGTCGCGACGACCCCGGCGGGGTAGCGGGCCCAGCCCTCGGCCCGGTCGAGGTCCTCCAGCACCTGATCCTTGCGGGGTGCCTGAAGCGACGCGATGCGGACGGTGAGGTCGTCGCGGGGGCTGACGGCCGCGGTGACGCCCCACGGGACCGCGAACGGCAGTACGAAGCCGTCGTTGTAGTCGGTGTGCTCGCCGATCAGGTTGACCCTGCCGGGCGCGTGCCAGACCCCGGCGGGCTCCCCGCCGTACGCCTGCCGGAAAGCATCAACAACGCGCATAGTCGCACACTCCTCAACATCTGCCTCCCCGTAGGGTAGCGGCCCCGGAGGGTGCGGGCATGCCGAGGCCCGGCCGGGATTCCCGGGCCGGGCCCCTCCGACGGGCGGGTTCACGCGGCGGGTACGACCGCCCGCTCGTCGGGCACACAGTGCGTCATCTTCAGCCCGGAGACCTCGCGCGGCCCGTTCTTGCCGAGGGTCGCCAGGCGCTGCCGGTCCTCCTCCGTCAGGTCCTGGCTCGCCAGCGGCTCCAGGTGGGTGACGTCGTCCGGCGTGATGCCGAGCCCCTCGCCGACGCGCAGTCCGAGGTCGTCCTCGGCCAGCAGGAAGTGCCAGACCATGCGCTCCTGAATGGGCCGGTCGCACCGCGACAGCATGGTGACGAGGTTCGTCACCAGGTCGTCGCGCTCCCACTGCTCCATCAGCAGGTAGCGCTCGCCCGCCTGCTTGTAGTCGTTGGTCCGCGGGATGCGCTTGCGGGTGAGCCTGCCGACGATCTGCGGGCCCTGCTCGTCGTATCCCGGGGACTGCCCCTCGCGCAGCCCGCCGGTGATCGACGGCTCATAGTTGACGTGCGGGTTCTCGCCTCCCCGATCCTGGTGGTAGGTCATGAAGCCGTCGCGCTGGTTGGTCCGTACGCCGGCGTTCTTGGCCTGGTTGACCGGCAGTTGCAGGTAGTTCGGCCCGACGCGGTGGCGCTGGGTGTCGCTGTAAGAGAAGGTGCGGCCCACCAGCATCTTGTCGTCGGAGAAGTCCAGCCCGTCGACGAGGACGCCGGTGCCGAAGGAGATCTGCTCGTTCTCGGCGAAGACGTTGTCCACGGTCCGGTTCAGGACCAGCCGGCCGACCGGCTTGGCCGGGAAGACGTTCTCCGGCCAGGTTTTGGTGTCGTCGAGCGGGTCGAAGTCCAGCTCGGGGTGCTCGTCGTCGCTCATCATCTGGACGAGCAGCTCCCACTCCGGGTAGTCGCCGCGCTCGATGGCGTCGTGGAGGTCCTTCGTGGCGTGCCCCAGCTCGCGGGCCTGGATGCGGGCGGCGTCCTCGGCGGTCATGCTCCTGACCCCCTGCCTGGGCATCCAGTGGTACTTCACCAGCATGGTCCCGCCCTGCTCGTTCACCCACTTGTAGGTGTTCACCCCGAAGCCCTGCATGTGCCGGTAGTCCGCCGGGATGCCGCGAGGACTGAACAGGTTGACGAGCATGTGCATGGTCTCGGGCGTCTGCGACATGAAGTCGAAGATCCGGTTCGGCTCCTGCCGGAACGTGACCGGGTCCGGCTTGAGCGCGTGGATCACGTCGGGGAACTTGATGGCGTCGCGGATGAAGAACACCGCGAGGTCGTTGCCGACGAGGTCCCAGTTGCCGTCCTCGGTGTAGAACTTCACGGCGAAGCCGCGCGGATCACGGGCGCACTCCGACGAGTCGCGCCCGCCGATGACGGTCGAGAACCGCACCGCCACGTCGGTACGCTTGCCCGCCTCCTGGAACAGCTTCGCCCTGGTGAAGCGGGAGATCGGCTCGTCGCCCCACTTGCCGTACGCCTCGAAGAAGCCGTACGACGTCGTGCCGCGCGCGTGCACCACCCGTTCCGGGATGCGCTCCCGGTCGAAGTGACTGATCTTCTCCAGGAACTGGTAGTTCTCGAGAGTGGCCGGGCCGCGCGCGCCGACCGTCCGCTGATTTTGGTTGTCGTAGACCGGGTGCCCTTGACGGTTGGTCAGCACCGGGCGCTCGTCTCCGGGCTCCGGCCCCTTGCTCGACACGTCCGTCATGGGACGGCTCCTCTCGCTTGGAACTCTTTGAGGTGTTTGGCCTCTTTAATGCACCCCTATCCGGTTTCTGATGGGCTATTCACCTCGGCGCGCTCGGCGAGGAGATTCTGGAGCGCCCGGAGCACGCGATAACCGCTCGCGGGCGCTCCCGCCCGCCTCACCCCGCGCAGGCGGCCTTGCGCGGCTCGCCCCGGTAGGTGCCGAACGACCAGAGGTTGCCCTCGATGTCGCGTACGGCGAATTCGCGGCGTCCAAGCCGAGGCGGGCGACGGGTCGCCAGACTCGCGGGTGTGCCGGCGGCCGCCGATGCCCGAGGAGTTCGCGCAGCGAGGCATCGCCGGTGCCGGGATCGACCGCATCACCGCCGCCGCACGCACCGACAAGGCCCAGGTGTACGGCTGCTTCGGCAGCAAGGACGGCGTGTTCGACGCGGTGATCGCCGACCGCGCCGACCGGCTCGTGGACGCCGGCCACGACCGCCGCCGGGCCCTCCTGCGCGAGTGCGTCGCCCGCGCCGCCCCCTGACCGGGCACCCGCCGTCAGGCGGCCCCGGCGGCCGCGCCCTCTTCCCCCTCGGCGTCGAGGTCGCGGGACAGCAGGTCCGCGAGGGCGGCGAGCGCCTCCTCCGCCCCCGGGCCGTCGGCCTCCAGGGTGACCTCGGTGCCGTGCCGGGCCCCGAGGGTCAAAACGCCCAGCATGCTGTTGGCGGGGACGGCCTTCCCGTCGCCCACACGGATGCGCACGGGCGTCGCCTGCCGCGCCGCCGCCTCGACGAAGATCGCCGCGGGGCGGGCGTGCAGGCCGGAGCGCGAGGCGACCGTCACTGTCCTTTCCGGCATCGCTGTTCCTCTCAGGGCTCGATTCAGGGCTCGATTCAGGGGTCGATTCGGGGTCGATTCCGGTGTCGATCCGGGCCCGCAGCCACGGGCCGGATGTACGGGGATGTCAGGGCTCGATGGTGACCTTGATGGCGGCGCCGCGGGCGACGATGTCGATGGCGTCCATGACCTCGTCCAGGCCGAGGCGACGGGTGATCAGGTCGGCGACCGGCACCGCCCCCTCGGCGATGAGCCGCAGGGCGCGGGCGTTGTGCGCCGGGCTCGACCCGTTGGCGCCGACGATGGTCAGCTCCCGGTAGTGCACCAGGTTGGAGTCGCAGGCGATGATCGGATCGTCCTTCGGCAGGCCGCCGAAGAAGCTGATCCGGCCCTGCCGCGCGGCCATCTGCAACGCCTGCTGCTGGGCCGCCCCGGAGGCCGCCGCCGTGATCACCACGTCGGCGCCGCGGCCCCCGGTCAGCTTGAGCACCTCGTCCACGACGTCGGTCTCGCCCGAGCAGATCGCGGCGTCCGGCCGTACGAGGCCGGCGGCCATCGCGAGGCGCTCGGCGTTCAGGTCGGCGAGGAACACCCGGTTCGCACCGCGTGCGCGGGCCAGCCGCACGTGCAGGCAGCCGATCGGGCCCGAGCCGACGACGACCACGTCGTCGCCCTCGCCGACGCGGGCCAGCTCCTGCCCGTTGAGCACGCAGGCGAGCGGCTCGGCGAGGGACGCCTCGGCGAACCCGACCCCGTCGGGAATCCGGTTGAGACCGTCCACGGCGAGCACCTTGGCCGGCACGACCATGTGCTGCGCGAAGCCGCCGTCGTAGTGGTAGCCCATCGACTCCTGGTTGGGGCAGACCGTGAGGTGGCCACGGCGGCACTCCTCGCACTGCCCGCACGGGATCGCGGCGATCACCTGCACCCGGTCGCCCGGGCTCCAGCCGGTGACTCCCTCGCCGACCTCCACGATCTCCCCGGCGATCTCGTGGCCCATCACCCGGGGCGGCCTGATGTGGTGGTGCCCGAACCGGTAGATCTTCACGTCGGTGCCGCACGTCGAGCAGTTCCGTACGCGGATCTTGACTTCGCCGGGGCGGGCGACGGGCTCGGGCACCTCCTCCAGGCGGATGTCCCCAGGGGCGTGGAATCGGGCGACTTTCACTCGGAGTCTTCCTCTCCGTCCGGTTGCAACAGGTTGATGACCTCGTCGACCTCGGTGGCCTCGCGCAGCGCCGCGGCGCGGCCGGGGTCGAGCAGGATCTGGGCGAGTTCCGACAGCAGCCGCAGATGGCCGTCGCCGCGGGCCGCGATGCCGACGCACACCGTCACGTGCTCGCCGTGCCAGTCGACGCCCTCGGGGAAGCGCAGCACGCAGATGGCGTCGTGGCGCACCGCCTCCTTCGAGGCCAGCGTGCCGTGGGGGATCGCGACGCCCTCGCCGACGTACGTCGAGATCGACCGCTCGCGTTCGAGCATGGCCTCGGTGTAGGTCTCGTCCACCGCGCCGATCTCATGGAGGACCCGCCCGCACTGCCGGATGGCGTCCTCGATGTCCACGGCGGTCGCGGCCGTCCGTACGGCGCGGGGATCGAGGGGGAGCGGGGCCGTGGCGGCCCGGTCAGCCATTGATCGTGCCCCCGTTCTTGATGGCGGTGACGACCCGCGTCACGGCCGGGTCGCCGATGAAGACCTGGAACGGCACGAGCACGACGCCGGGGGCGCTCGCCCTGGCCCGGTCGGCCAGGCCGGTGTGGCACACGATCACGTCGGCGTCCGAGGGGATCGAGTTGACCGGGGTGTGCTCGACGGTGACCCCGGTGCCCTTGAGCTGCTTGCGCAGGGTGCTCGCCAGCATGACGCTGCTGCCCATGCCCGCGTCGCAGGCCACGATGAGCTTGCGGACGTCCTTGCCTTCGATGCTGGACATGGCTCTACGCCTCCTTGGTCGCGGGGACGCTCTCGCCCGCGGTCTCGCCGGTGTTCGTGTCGTCCGAAGTGATGTTCTGTGCCGGGTCGCCCGCCCGGTCGCCGTTGGCGCGGCCGAAGCCCAGCAAGGCGGCGGCCACGAAGAAGGAGACGGCTGCCGCGACCGCGATTCCGGCGATCACCCCGAACCAGCCGCCCTTCGGGGTCACCGCCATGTAGGCGAAAATACTGCCCGGCGACGGCGTCGCGACCAGGCCCGCGCCGGTGACCAGGAAGGTGAGCACGCCCGAGGCGCCGCCGGCGATCACCGCGAGGATCAGGCGGGGCTTCATCAGCACGTACGGGAAGTAGATTTCGTGGATGCCGCCGAAGAAGTGGATGATCATGGCGGCGGGGGTGCTGGGACGCAGGGACCTGGGGCCGAACAGCAGGTAGGCGATGAGCAGGCCGAGGCCCGGGCCGGGGTTGGACTCCAGCATGAACAGGATCGACTTGCCGTGCTTGACCGACTCGGCGACGCCCAGCGGCCCGAGCACGCCGTGGTTGATCGCGTTGTTGAGGAACAGCACCTTGGCCGGCTCGATGATGACCGACGCGATCGGCAGGAGCGAGTGGGAGACGAGCCACTCGACGCCGTTGCCCGCCACCTCGGTGACCTTCTCCACGACCGGGCCGATGGCGAGGACGCCGGCGATCGCCATGACCGCGCCGACGATGCCGGCGGTGAAGTTGTCGACCAGCATCTCGAAGCCGGCCCTGGTCCGCTCGGATGTGAACCGGTCGACGTGCTTGAGGATGAACGCGGCGAGCGGGCCGACGATCATCGCGCCGAGGAACATCGGGACGTCCGCCCCGACGACCACGCCCATCGTGGCGACGGCGCCGACGACCGCGCCGCGCTGGGCGTGCACCATCCGGCCGCCGGTGTAGCCGATGAGCACGGGGAGGAGGGTGCTGATGATCGGGCCCACGAGTTCGGCGAGCGTCTTGTTCGGCACCCACCCGGTCGGGATGAACAGGGCCGTGATGAGGCCCCAGGCGATGAAGGCGCCGATGTTGGGCATGATCATCCCGGCGAGGTGGCCGCCGAAGCGCTGGATCGTGGCCCGCACACCGGTGCCGGTGACAGTGGGGGTATAGGGCGTGGCCATTGACGTGCTCCTTTGGGAAGCGACCGGCCTGGCCGGCCGGGTGGTGAGGAAGTGGACCGCTGTCATCCCCCCGGTATGAGCGAGCGGATCGGGTGTGTCGGGTCGAGGCGGAGCGGATGAGTCGATAGCGAGTACGGGAAGGCCCGGCGGGCGCTCACGCGCCCCCTGGTGCCGAGTGCGGAGCCGGTGTGAGCGGCCGGGCCGGGTCGGGAGGACCGATCCGGACGTGTGTGCGATCGATGTCGGCCGGGCCGGGCATCCGGCTGCCGGGCAGCCGTACGGCGGCGCCGGCCCAGGCCAGGCCCTCGGCGAGGGCCGCACCGCCGCCGGCGCCCGCCCCGCGGGCCCCCCCGCGCCCGGCGGGGGCCGCGGCCCCCCGGCGGGGCGGG
>JADGHC010000248.1 GCA_019689655.1 Microbispora sp. | reverse complement strand
AGCGCCGCGCAGAAGCGCCGCACAAGAGCGCCGCGCAGAAGCGCCGCACAAGAGCGCCGCGCAGGAGTGCCGCGTAAGAGCAGAGCGGCCGCGCGACGCCTGGGACGGCCGGCGGGCCTCAGATGGGGCCGCGACCGCCGAAGAGGTCGTCCGGCCAGGGGCTCTCCCTGCCGTCGCCGCTGCCGGACGGGCCGGGAGTGGGCTGCTGCGGCTCCGGCGAGGCGGGCTCGGGCGGCGGGGTGGGCACGAACTGCGTGTTCGGCAGCGGCCGGGGCGGCTCCGGGTCGTCCTCACCGCGGAACAGCAGCATCCAGGTGACCACCAGCAGCGTCACCACGAGCGTGGTTAGCAACGTCGAGGCGAGCACGACCGAGCGCCGGGTCGCGATCGGCGGCGGTGGCGGCGCCGGCGGGGCGGGCAGCGCGGGGGTGCGGTCGCCGAGCCAGTAGTGCACGAAGTCGGGCCCGTGCCGCCGCCCCGACAGCGTGCCGGACACCGGGACCGGGTCGAGGAAACGCTCGGCCCCCGGGCCGTTCGGCACGTACGGCACGGCCACCCAGGGCGCGGGCCCGTCGTGCATCGCCAGAACGGGCGGCGTGCCCGGGGACGCCCTGCCGCGCACCCGGTCCACCAGCGAGGCGCCCCACCCGAGGACACCCGTACGGCGCTGGGCGTCCTTGATCGCGGTGACGAACCGGTCCCTCGCGGCGGCGTCGAGAGCCGCGCCGGTGGACAGGACGGCCACCGACACCACCCGGCCGTCGGGCGCCTGGCCCAGGTAGACGAGCCCGGCCGGGGCCGTCTGCAGGCGGGCGTACAACGCGAAGGGCCCCACGTGGGGCGGGTCGCCGTACTGCAGCGGAGTGGCCATCTCCCCCATGAAAACACACGGGCGCGGCCGGGGTGTGGCACGCGCGGCGGCGGGCAAATCGGAGAGAAATGGATTCTCCATTCGAGTCACGATTGAATAACGAGCATGACCGTTGCCGATGAACGCAGTGACCCGGAGCCCGGCGAGGGCGTGACCGAACAGGAGGGCGAGGTCCGGCTGGATGCCCTGCGCGAGGCGCTGGCCGAGGTCCGGCGCGTGATCGTCGGACAGGAGCATATGGTCGAGCGGCTGCTCGTCGCGCTGCTCGCCCGGGGACACTGCCTGCTCGAAGGCGTCCCGGGTGTCGCCAAGACGCTGGCCGCCTCGACGCTGGCCACCGTGGTGGGCGGCACGTTCGCCCGCATCCAGTTCACTCCCGACCTGGTGCCCAGCGACATCGTCGGCACCCGTGTCTACCACCCGAGCTCGGAGAAGTTCGACGTCGAGCTCGGGCCGGTGTTCGTCAACTTCCTGCTCGCCGACGAGATCAACCGCGCGCCGGCGAAGGTGCAGTCGGCCCTGCTGGAGGTGATGGCCGAACGGCAGGTGACGCTCGCGGGCCGCACGCACCCGCTGCCCCGGCCGTTCATCGTGCTGGCCACCCAGAACCCGATCGAGTCCGAGGGCGTCTACCCGCTGCCCGAGGTGCAGCGCGACCGGTTCCTGTTCCGGGTGCGCGTGCCCCACCCGAGCGCGCACGAGGAGCTGGAGATCCTGCGGCGGATGAGCGTGCGCCCGCCCGTGCCCAAGCCGGTGCTCGACCCGGCCACGCTGGTGCGACTGCAGGACATGGCCGAGGAGGTCTCGGTCCACCAGCTCGTGGCCGACTACGTCGTACGGCTGGTCATGGCCACCCGCGCCCCGGCCGACTACGGCCTGGCCGACCTGCAGGACACGATCGAGATCGGGGTGAGCCCCCGGGCCACGCTGGGCCTGATCGCCGCCGGGCGGGCCCTGGCCCTGCTGCGCGGGCGCGACTACCTGCTGCCCGACGACGTCAGGGACGTGGCGGTCGACGTGATGTCGCACCGGCTGATGCTCACCTTCGACGCGCTGGCCGACGAGGTGGACCCCGACGACGTCGTACGCCGGGTCCTGCAGGCGGTGCCGCCGCCGCTCGTCGTATGGAACCAGGGCATGCGATGAGCGGGACCAACCCCGACCAGGCGCTGCGGCGGCTGGAGCTGACGGTGGTGCGGCGGCTGGACGGGCTGCTGCAGGGCCGCCACCAGGGGCTGATTCCCGGGCCCGGAAGCGAGCACGGCGACAGCCGCGTGTACGTGCCCGGCGAGGACGACGTGCGCCGCATGGACTGGGCGGTCACCGCCCGCACGACGGTTCCGCACGTACGGGACCTGATCGCCGACCGGGAGCTGGAGACCTGGGCGGTGGCCGACCTGTCGGCGAGCATGGAGTTCGGCACGGCGGACATGTCAAAACGCGACCTGGTGGTCAGCGCCGTCGGGGCGATCGGGATCCTGGCCGGCCGGGTGGGCGACCGGTTCGGCGCCTACATCCTGTACGGCGACGAGGTGCACCGCTACCCCGCCAAGCCGGGACGGCCCCGGCTGTACGCCCTGCTGCACTCGCTGCTGAGCGCGCCGCCCGCGGAGGGGTCGGTGGACCTCGGGGAGGCCCTGGAGATGATGGCGACGGCGCATCGCAAGCGCGGGCTCCGGGTGATCGTCTCCGACTTCCTCGACGAGCCGGACTCCTGGGAGCCGCCGCTGCGCCGGCTGGCCGCGCGGCACCAGGTGCTCGCCGTGGAGATCATCGATCCCCGCGAGCTGGACCTGCCCGGCGTCGGGCTCGTCACCCTCGCCGACCCGGAGACCGGGCGCACGCGCAGCGTCCACCTGTCGCGCCGGCTCAGGGAGCGGTACGCCGAGGCGGCGGCCGCGCAACGGCAGGAGACCCGGGCGGCGCTGCGCCGGGCCGGTGCGGCCCATCTCGTGCTCCGCACCGACCGCGACTGGGTGTTCGACATCGCCGAGTTCGTGCTGCGCCAGCGGCGGGCCTCCCATCTGCTGCGCAGGGCCGCGAACAGGAAGGCGGGCGCATGACCTTCCTCGCCCCCGGCTGGCTCTGGCTGTTCGCGCTGATCGCCGTGATGATCGCGGCGTACGCCGCGGCGCAGTTCGCCCGCCGCCGCTACGTCGTGCGCTTCACGAACCTCGCACTGCTGTCGCTGGTGGCGCCCGAGCGGCCCACCTGGCGGCGGCACGTGCCCGCCGCGTTGTTCCTCGTCATGATGAGCCTGCTGGTCCTGGGCGCGGCCCGGCCCGCCGGGGAGGTGCGGGTGCCCCGCGACCGCGCCACCATCATGGTCGCCGTGGACGTGTCGCTGTCGATGGAGTCGGCCGACGTCCCGCCCTCCCGGCTCGTCGCGGCCAAGCAGGCCGCACAGCAGTTCGTGCGGGACCTGCCGGAGCGGTTCAACGTCGGAGTGGTGGCCTTCGCCAGGTCGGCCGCCGTGGTGATCTCCCCCACCACCGACCACGAGGCGGTGAACACCGCGATCGCCAGCCTGACCACCCGGCCCGGCACGGCGATCGGCGAGGCGGTGTTCAACTCGCTCGACTCCATCAGGTCGTTCGACCAGCGCGCGGTCACCGATCCGCCGCCGTCCGCGATCGTGCTGCTGTCCGACGGCGACAACACCTCCGGGCGATCGGTCAGCGAGGCCATCGAGGCGGCGGTCAGCGCGAAGGTGCCGGTCTCCACGATCGCGTACGGCACCCCCGAAGGGACGGTGACGATCGACAATCGCGCGGTTCAGGTGCCGGTCAACAAGACCACGCTGAAGTCGCTGTCGGACGGCACCGGTGGCCGGGCGTACACCGCGGAGTCGGGCAGCGAACTGCGTGAGGTGTACGCGCAGATCGGCACCTCGCTCGGGTACAAGCTCGTGCACCAGGAGATCACCCAGCGCTTCCTCATCGCGGCGATCGCCGCGGGCCTCTTGGCCGCCGTCACGGCGATCCTGCTGGGCGCCCGCATCCCCTGACCGCGGTCAGCCGGCCCGCACCGCCCGGGGCGGCGCACCGGCCTTGTCCACCTGCTCGCGCCGGGGCGGCCGGGCGAAGGCCGGCCCGGCCGCCAGCCACGCCACGGGCACGACGGGCAGCACGTAACGGTGGTCGAAGTCGAGCACGGCCACCGGCGCGACCAGCAGCGTCACGGCGACCGCCCACGGCAGCAGCGCCGCCGGCCGCGACGACCACCGCAACGCCCCCAGCAACCCCAGCAGCAGGACGGCGGCGGGCGTCCAGGCGAACGCGAGGGCGGTGTCCTTCGCCACGTCGCGCAGGTAGTCCAGCGGGCTGGGCGGCGATGGCGCGCAGCGCGGCGCGCCCGGTCGTTGAGCGCGACGTGCCCGCCCGGCGGCCGTTGGCCAGCACCCGCCGGGCCACGCCGTACAGCCATAATCGGGCCGGCGGACCGGCCGGGACGTCGCCGATGCGGCGCCATGCCGTGGCGAAGGTCTCGGCGAGAGCGTCCGCGGCGTCCTCGGGGGATTCGGTGCGGCGCCGTACATATGCGAGAAGATCCGCATAATGTAGATCTCCTCGAAACGACGCCTCAGGTCCGCGCGAGCCACCGATACTCCCCCTTCGCCGCTTTCTCCGTCACCTCCTACCTGTCCGCGAGGCCGGAACTGTTTCAGCTCCGCCCTCGCGTTCAGCAGGACGAGATAGTCGTCGGCGTCACACCGTGGTCCCGTTGAGCGCGGTGCCGGCGATGGCCTCGCTGTCGCAGCCCAGGCCGGAGAACAGGTCCTTGGGCAACCTGTCGCCGAGGTTGCCGGGCAGGCTCGGCAGGTCCTTGGGGCCGCCGGAGCCGAACCCCTCGGGCAGCTTGAACCCGTTGCGCAGCGACGGCCGGGCGCCGTTGGTCAGCGAGTCCTGCTGGACGGTGGTGGCCTTCAGGCTCTTGTCGCCGTTGAGCGTCCCGACGACGACGGTGTACTTGCCGACCTCCAGCTGGTCCGGCCGCGCCTGCTCCTGCTTGACGAACGTGGTGGAGCCCGTCGCGGCGACCCGGACGCGGATGCCGCCCGTGCCCGTCACGGTGAAGCCGTCGGAGCCGACCTCGCCGACGGTGCCCATGACCGTGCCGCGCGAGGCCATCATCGAGGCGATGCCCGATGCCATGCCCCCGGGCAGCTTGGGCGGCTTCATCTGCGGGCCGCCGACGAGCACGGTCTCGGCGGTGATGGTCTTGCCGGCCTCGTCGCCCTCGCCGTGCACCATGACGCGCGTGCCGTCGGACAGATCGGACAGGCTGCCGGCGACCTGGCGGGTCACCCTGGACGCCGCGGACGCGTCGATCCTGATCTGCTTGCCCTCCGCCGTCTCCACCACCAGGGTCGAGCCGTCCTTGGACCGCAGCGTCCCCGCGGCCACCTTCAGGCTCTGGCACTCGGTGTCCATCAGGCCTATCGCGGCCACCTCCCGGGCGCTGAAGGAGACGGGGGTCCGGGCCGGGCCGGTGCCGGAGCCCTGCGGCCACAGCCCGTACCCGGCGGCGGCGATCAGGCCCGCCGAGGCCGCCGCCGCCAGCAGCACCCCGCGCCGGCCGCGCCGGCCGGCCGCGCCGCGCGGCGGCCGGTCGATCTCGTCGAGCACGCCCCGCAGGACGTACGGCGGAGGCGCGACGATAGGGGCGGCCTTCCGGACGGCCTGCGCCGTCGCGCGCCACTGCTCCACCTCGGCCCGGCAGTCCGGGCACTGCTGCAGGTGCGGGTTGGCGAGCCCCGCCACGCCCGGACGGCTCGCGGCGACGAGCTCTTCGAGGCTCAGGTGAGCCGAAGCGTTGGTCATGACGTGCGCCCCCTTCCGGGCATCGAGCGAATGAGTGCGGCCCGCGCCGCGGACAGCCTGCTCTTGACCGTCCCGACGGGAATCTCCAGAACCTCCGCGGTCTCGGCGAGCGACAGGCCGGCCCCGAAGACCAGGCCGAGGACCTCGCGGTGATGCGGCGCGAGGTCCTTGATCCGGCCCACCACCGCCTCGGCCGACACCCGGTCCAGGGCCCGCTCCTCCGGCCCCGGCTCGGTGGCCGGGCGCTCGGCCAGCACCTCCTGGGCGACGAGGCCGGGCCCGCGCCGGCGCTGCCGGTCCCGGCACCGCCGGCGGGCGATCGCGATGATCCACGACCGCACCGACGACTCGCCCCGGAACCGTCCGGCGCCGCGCCAGACGGCCAGCATCGTGTCCTGCAGGATCTCCTCGCTGAACCCGTGGTCGCCGGTGAGCAGCACGAGGTGGGACAGGACCGTCCCCGCGTGCCGCTCGTACAGGGCCACCAATGCGGCGCGGTCCCCACGCGCGATCGCCGGGACGAGTTCCCGGTCGTCTCGCTCGGACAACTCCGCCTCGGAGGAGCCGAGCATCACGAGGTGAGGTCCGGCGTCGTATCGGATGGGCTCCACCGTGTGTCCTCCAACTGGTACACCTCCCGGGAACTCCCGCTGTCACCCGTAGGTAGCGGCGACTCGGCGAACGGTTCGCCCCGCCGCGCACGGACGCCGCGCGGAGATCACCGGTCCGCGGCGTTGGTACGTTTGGGCGCGTGGCCCATTACTTCGAGGACAGTCCCCGGGCGGCCAGCCGGCCCGGCTCGGTCACCCTGGTCCTCCCGGATCTGCACCTGCGGCTGGAGACCGACAGCGGGGTGTTCTCCCCCGGACGCATCGACCCGGGGACCCGGGTGCTGCTGGAGACCGTCCCGCCGCCCCCGCCCGAGGGCGACCTGCTCGACCTGGGCTGCGGCTATGGGCCCATCGCGCTGACGATGGCGTCGCGGGCGCCGCGGGCCACGGTGTGGGCCGTCGACGTCAACCGGCGCTCGGTGGAGCTGTGCGCGCGGAACGCCAAGAGCGCCGGCCTTGACAAAGTAAGGTCGATGCATGCCGACGAGGTGCCGCAGGACATCCGGTTCCGGGCCATCTGGTCGAATCCGGCCATCCGGATCGGCAAGGCCGCGCTCCACGCGATGCTGACCCGGTGGCTCGACCGGCTCACCCCCGGCGGCAGCGCGTACCTGGTCGTCCAGAAGCATCTCGGCTCCGACTCCCTGCAGCGCTGGCTGAGCGAGCAGGGCTGGCCCACATCCCGGCTGGCCTCCCGGTCGGCCTACCGCGTCCTGCGGGCCGGCGCCCGCACCGCAGCACCCCAGGAGCGATAAGCGCCCGATGAGCACTCCCAACCCGCGCAGGCAGCTCAAGCCGACCGACGTCAAGCGGCTCAACCGCACCTGGCGCCGCAACACCGAGGGCCGTCTCGCGCTGATCCTCGAATCGGTGACCGGCCCCTTCAACGTCGGATCCATCTTCCGTACGGCCGCCGCCTTCGGCGTGGAGACGATCTGGCTGGCCGGCAACGCCACCCCGCCCACCAACCCCAAGGCGCAGAAGACCGCGCTCGGCACCGAGCGGCTGGTCGAGTGGCACGAGCCGGTACGGGTGGCCGAGGCCGTGCGCGCCGCCCGTGAGGAGGGCTTCCGGGTGGTCGCCGTCGAGCTGACCGGCGACGCCGTACCGCTGCACGAGGCCGAGCTCGGCGGCGACGTCTGCCTGGTGCTCGGCAGCGAGGACCACGGCTGCTCGCCCGCCTGCCTGGAGGCGGTCGACTCGGTGGCCTACATCCCCCAGGTCGGCAAGGTCGGATCGGTCAACGTGGCGGTCGCCGCGGCCATCGCGATGGCGGAGACCCGGCGGCGGGAATGGGCGTCGCCCGCCGGGTAACCGCCCCACGCGGCGGCCCCGGCCCGGAGCGCCCGCGTACGCCCACGGCTCCCGGAGCATGCTCCGGTCGCGGGCGGCGGTGAGCGGTGAGACCACGCGACGTGGCAACCGCGCGCCGTCACAGCCGCTATGAGCGTGCGGCCGCGGATGATTCGCACCGCGATGACCGGCGAGGGTGAACCGCGCCACACCGGAGCGCAACATCTTTCCCAGGGATGTCTAGGGGGTCCTGTGACCCAAATGTTCACCTTCGCGCACTGACTGCATGGGCGGAACCCGGCATACTCCTCTCGTGCACCGCCGTTTCGCGTTCCTCGATCATCCCGGGCCGCTCGCCTTCGCACACCGAGGCGGGGCGGCGGAGGCCCGCGAGAACACCGTGGCCGCATTCTCCCGCGCGATCGAGCTCGGCTACACCTACCTGGAGACCGACGCGCACGCGACCGCCGACGGCGTCCTGCTCGCCTTCCACGACCACACGCTCGACCGGGTGACCGACCGCACCGGCCGCATCTCGCGCCTCCCCTATCGGGAGGTGCGCCGGGCCAGGATCGGCGGGAAGCACGAGATCCCGCTGCTGGAGGACCTGCTCGGCACCTGGCCGGACGTGCGGTTCAACATCGACGTCAAGGAGAGCACCGCGATCGAGCCGCTGGCCCGGGCGATCCGGCGCACCCGGGCCTACGACCGGGTATGCCTGACCTCGTTCTCCGATGCGCGGCTGGCCCGCGCCCGGCGCGCGGTCGGCCGGGAGGTCTGCTTCTCGCTCGGCCCGCGCGGCCTGGCCGCCCTGCGCGCGGCCGCGATGGGAAGCGGGTACGGCAGGCTGCTGGCCGGGCTGGCCCGGGCTGGGGTGCCGTGCGCGCAGGCCCCCATCGGGTTCCGCGGCCTGCGGGTGACCACGCGCGCCCTGGTGCGCACCGCGCACGCGATCGGCATGCAGGTGCACGTGTGGACGGTCAACGACCCGGCGACGATGGCCCACCTGCTCGATCTCGGCGTCGACGGGATCATGACGGACAACATCAGCGGTCTGCGCGACGTGCTGAAGTCCCGCGGGCAGTGGCACCCCCGGCCGGTCGCGCCGTGACCGCGGATCATCCCGCCCGGACCGGGCCGCCCCGCTGACCACCGTCC
>JADGHC010000247.1 GCA_019689655.1 Microbispora sp. | reverse complement strand
CGCCTTGCTCTGCCCGGCGGCGTGCCGGGCCGTGGCCCGATGGCGTGGCACGCCTCGGGCGGCGCGGGCCGACGCCGGGGGAGCCGCCGCGCGGGGGCGGGTGAGACTCGTCCCACCCGGCGGCACACCGGCCGAGCCCGTACGGAACGGCGCGCGGGGAGCGGACCCGCGGGACATCGTGTGGTCTCCGGAGACGAGCGGACGGCCGGGTGCCCGCACGCCCGAGACGCCGGACGGGGTGGAGAAGCGGATGGTGCCGCCGCCGGCCGCGGGAGGGCGGATCAGCGATGGGGCGGCCCCGCCGGTCCCCGCGGCCAAGGCGGACCGGGCGGTCGTGCCCGAGGTCCGGCCGCTTCCCGCCGCCGCGTCGCGGCCGGCCGCCGTGCCGTCGCCTCCGCCGCGGGTCGCCGTCCCGTCGCCCGCGTCGCCGTTGCGCTTGCGCTCGGCCTCCCGCTTCTTCTTCTTCTTCTCGCGTTGCTTCTCCAGCGCCTCCTTGAGGCCCGGCGTGAACCCGCCGCCGAACCGGGCCAGGTTCGGCGGGACGAAGTCGTACACGGGGGTGCCTCGCAGGGCGGCCCGCATCGAGTCCACCCAGATGGGACCGGGCAGCGAGGCGCCCTGCACCGCGCCGTAGTACCGGCCGCCGATGGTGACGCCGGTGAGCGGATGGCGGTAGGAGCCGCGGATGTCGCCCACGCTGACGGCGGCGGCCAGGGTGGGCGTGTACCCGGCGAACCAGGCCGACGTGTAGCCGTTGTTCGTGCCCGTCTTGCCCGCGGCCGGCCGGCCGATGGACTGGCCGCGCATGGTGCCCTTGGTGAACACCCCCGTGAGCACGTGGCTCACCGCGTCGGCGACCTCCGGGTCCAGCGCGTTCACGCAGGCCGGCGGGATCTCGGTGCGGGTGCCGTCGCGCTCCACGACGGCGGTGATGGCCATCGGACGGCAGTAGCGGCCCCGGGCGGCGAACGCCGCGTACGCCGCCGCGACCGTCGTGGGGTCCATCTCGTTGGCCCCCAGCGTGAACGTCGGCACCTCACGCAGCGGCGTGCCGTCGGCCCGCCTGATGCCCAGCGACTTGGCCGTCCGCACCACGTTACAGAGGCCGACCTCGCGCTCCAGCCGCATGTAGAAGATGTTCACCGACTGCCAGGTGCCCATCTCCAGGCTGTACGGCCCGCCGCTGCCTTCGCCGCCCGCGTTGCGGATGACCGTGTGCGGGTCGTTGACGGCCTTGCCCGAGCAGTCGCGGTAGCCGTACGACGGGACGTACGCGCCGGGGATCGTGAAGCCGTCGCCGAACCGCATCCCCTGCTTGAGCGCGGTGGCCAGCGTGAACACCTTGAACGTGGAGCCCGCCTGCAGGCCGAGCCCCCCGCCGTGCGCCGTGTCGGCGGCCAGGTTGTAGGTGGTGCGGGGGCCGATGTCGCGGTCGTGCGGGTTGCGCCCGTAGCGTTTGCTCACCGCCATCGCACGGATGCGCCCGGTGCCCGGCTCGATCATCGTCTCGGACGCCACCTGGGTGTCGCGGGGCGAGACCCGCGCGGCGATGGCACGCTCCGCCGCCCGCTGCGCCACCGGGTCGATGGTCGTCCAGATCGTCAGCCCGCCCCGCTGGAGGCGCCGCTCCCGGTCGGCCCTGGTGTACCCGAACGCGGGGTTGGTCAGCACCTCGCGCTCCACGTACACGCAGAAGAACGGGTAGGCGCTGCCGGCGCAGCCGCCGGGCTCGGGGCGCAGCCGCAACCCCAGCGGCGCGGCCTCGGCGGCGCGCGCGGTGTCCCGGCCGATCATCCCGAGTTCGGCCATCCGGCCGAGGACCAGGTTGCGCCGGGCCAGCAGCCGCTCCCTGTGCTCGTCCCCGAGAGAGGGATCGGTGTCGTACGGCGTGCGTACGGCGCCGGCGAGCGTGGCGGCCTGGGTGAGCGTGAGATCGGCGGCGTCGACCCCGAAGAACCGCTTGGCCGCCGCCTGGACGCCGAACGCCCCCGCCCCGAAGTAGGCGATGTTGAGGTACCGCTCCAGGATCTGGTCCTTGGTGTATTTGCGCTCCAGCGCCAGCGCGTACCGCAGCTCGTCGAACTTGCGGCGGAACGAGCGGACGAGGGCCTGCGCGCGCTCCTGCTCCGACTCGGCCTGGGTGAGCATGATGTTCTTGACGAGCTGCTGGCTGATGGACGAGCCGCCCTGCCGGATCCCGCCGGCCCGGGTGTTGGTGATGAAGGCCCGCAGCGTGCCCTTGATGTCCAGGCCGCCGTGCTCGTAGAACCGGGCGTCCTCGATGGCCACGATGGCCTGGCGCATGACCGGGGCGACCGCGCTCAGCGGCACCGACTGCCGGTTCTGGTAGTAAAACTGGGCGATCTGGCGTCCGTTGCGGTCGAGCAGCCGCGTCACCTCGGGCAGCGGCTCTTCGCGCAGCGGCGCGGGCAGCTCGTTGAGGGTGGCCGCGGCTTTCCTGGCCGCCAGGCCGGCCCCGCCCACGAAAGGCATCGCCAGCCCGGCGACCAGGGTGCCCCCGGCCGCGCCGCACAGGCCCAGGGCGAGGACGGCGCGCCCGAGACTGACGCCGAGTACACGAGAGGTCACGGGATATCAGTGCGACCTTCGGCGTTTGCCCAAACCCTTGGGCCCAAAAGCTTTACGTCAGCCTGTTGATCTTCAACCCCAGAGAGGTGAACTGTTCGAACGGCCTGTGGTATCCGCGTTCGATGTGGTTGACGCCCCGCAGGGTCGAGGTGCCCTCGGCCACGGCGGCGGCCAGCACCGCGGAGAACCCCGCCCGGATGTCGGGGAGGGTGACGTCGGCCCCGCGCAGCTTGGAGACCCCGCGGACGACCGCCGAGTGCTTGGCGTTGGTGTCGTGGTAGCGGCAGGCGGGCCCGCCCAGGCACTGCGCGAACACCTCGATCTCGCAGCCCATCTTCTGCAGGGCGGGCACGTACACGAGCCGGTTTTCGAACACCGTCTCGTGCAGCACCGACATGCCCTCGGCGCGGGTGAACAGCACCATCAGCGGCGTCTGCCAGTCGGTCATGAAACCGGGGTGGGTGTCGGTCTGCACCGCCGCCGCGCGCAGGCCGTCCGGGGCCGAGGCGCACAGCCACTCGTCGGTGATCTCGAACCGCGCGCCCATCCTGGCGAGGGTGGTGATGGCGGTGACGAGCCGGTCCTGGTGGCAGCCGTGCACGCGCACCTCGCCGCCGGTCACCAAGCCCGCCACCAGGTACGAGAACGCCTCGATGCGGTCGCCGGCCAGCCAGGTGGAGGCGCCGTGGAGACGGTCGACGCCCTCGATGACGATGCGGCGGTCGGGACTCAGCTCGATCATCGCGCCCATGCGCTGGAGGAACAGCGCCAGCTCCACCACCTCGGGTTCCATCGCGGCGCCCTTGATGACGGTCTTGCCCTCGGCGAGCACCGCCGTCATGAGGATGGTCTCGGTGGCGCCCACGCTGGGGTAGGGGAGCGTGATGCGGCTGCCGTGCAACCGGGCCGCCTTGGCGGTGATGCCGTTCTCGCCGACCTCGACCTCCGCGCCCATCGACCGCAGCGCCTCGACGTGGTAGTTGATCGGCCGCCTGCCGATCGGGTCGCCGCCGACGAGCGGGACGAACGCCTCACCGGCCAGATGCAGCAACGGGCCGAGCATCAGGATCGGGATGCGGTTGAGGCCCGTGTACTCCTCTGGCACGCGCGGCCGGATGTCGCTGCCCCGCTCGATGGTGATCTCGCCCGGGGTGATCTCCACGTGGATTCCGAGGGCTTCGAGCATGGCGGCGGTCAGTCCCACCTCCCCGACCTCCGGGGCGTTGTGCAGGGTGCTCGGACCGGTTCCGAGCATCGCCGCCACCATGTGCTTCGAGACCGCGTTCTTCGATCCTCGGACCTCCACGTCCCCCCGCAACGGGCCGGACGGCTCGATCTGCCATACCTCTTCGCTCACTCGGCCTCCTTGGCCCCACATGTGCCGTGTGCCCCCTGCGTCCTGTTTCGAATCGGCACGTGCAGCAAGACTAACGGGATCTCAGCGATCACCATGTGGGTACTATCGGGACGGTGCGGCATCTGAGGGGCAATCTGGCGACGACCATCGTGACCATCCTCGTGCTCGCCGTCCTCGGCGTGGCCGCCGGATACGTGTGGTCGGCGCTCGCCCCCGTGACGAAGTACGTGCTGATCGACGGGACGCGGCAGCTCGCCGACCCCGAGACGCAGTCGCTCATCGAGGCGGACGGCTGGTTCGCCGTGGTCACCGGGGGGTTCGGCCTGGTGTCCGCGATCGCGGGGTACGCGTTGTCGCGCGGCCGGCCGGTCGAGGTCCTCCTTGGGCTCGCCGCCGGAGGGCTGCTCGCCGGATACGTCGCGATGCTGGTCGGCGGCATGGCCAAGGGCGGGGTGGAGGCGGCCGGACCGGCCGGCTACACCACCACGACCTCGCTGGACCTGACCGCGCACGGGGTGCTGTTCGCCTGGCCGCTCGTGGCCACCACGACCTTCTGGGTCATCGAGTTCGCGGTGACCTACAACCAGCGGGGACGCTGAGCGCCGCGCCGCCCCGGCTACGGCGGCGGGGTGCGCCAGGAGCCGATCGCCTGCTCGACGGCGTGCCCGAGGCGCAGGACGTCCATGTCGGCCCACGGCCTGCCCACGATCTGCAGGCCGACCGGCAGGCCGTCGGAGGTGAACCCGCACGGCACCGACATCGCGGGCGCGTGCAGCACGCTGATCCAGTAGCACGAGCGCATCCAGGCCAGGTAGTCGGGCATCTCCACCCCGGCCACCTCCGTGACGTACGGCTGCTCGATCGGGAACGGCGGCACCTGGCTGACGGGCGCCACCAGGAAGTCGTGCCGGCCGAAGAACTCCCGCATGCGGTGGAACAGCCCGGTGCGCAGCCGCTCGGCCCGGGCGAGATCGGCCCCGGTGACCTTCCGCCCCTGCTCCACGTTCCAGGCCACGTTGGGGCCCACCCCGGGGACGTCGCCGTAGTTGAGCGCGTAGTACCACGCGCGGTAGACGCGGAACGCCTCCTCGGCGTCGGACAGATCCAGGTCCACCAGCTCGACCTCGGCTCCCCGCGCCGCCAGCGCCCGCACCGCCCGCGCCGTCGCCGCCGCCGTACGCGGGTCGACCGGCAGGCCGCCGAGATCCGGACTGAAGGCGATCCGTACGGTGGTGAGGTCCAGGTCCAGCGGCGCCGTGAACGCCGACCCATCCTCGCGGATCGAGAACGGCGAGACCGGGTCGAACCCGGCGATGGCCGACATGAACAGCGCCAGGTCGCCGGTGGTGCGGGCCATCGGTCCCGGCACGCCGAGCGTGAACCAGGCCGCCGTCGCCGACTTCGCCGGCACCCGTCCCGGGGTGGGCCGCAGCCCGGCCACGTTGCAGAACGACGCGGGGTTGCGCAGCGACCCGCCCATGTCGGAGCCGTCGGCGAGCGGCACCATCCGGCACGCCAGCGCCGCCGCGGCGCCGCCGCTGCTGCCGCCCGCGCTCTTCGACGGGTCGTAGGGGTTGCGCGTGGCCCCGAACACCTCGTTGACCGTGTGGGAGCCGGTGCCGAACTCGGGGGTGTTCGTCTTGCCGACCGCGATCCCGCCCGCCTCGCGGACGCGCCGCACCAGCGGGTCGTCCTCGGTGGGGACGTGGTCGGCGAACGCCCGCGAGCCGTACGTCGTCCGTACGCCCGCGGTGTCGGCGAGGTCCTTGTGCGCGACCGGGATGCCGTGCAGCGGGCCCCGCACCAGGCCGCGCCGCAGGTCCTCGTCGGCCCGCGCGGCCTGGTCGAGCGCCCGCTCGGCGGTCAGCGTCACGATGGCGTTGACCCGCGGGTTCGTCTCCTCGATGCGCCGCAGGCAGGCCTCGGTAAGCTCGACCGCGCTCACCTCGCGCGCCCGCAGCAGCGCGGCCATCTCCGTCGCGGTGAGGTCGACCAGCTCCTTCACATCTCCCCCGTTCCGTGCCGTTTCCGGCCAGTCTCACGGACCGTGAGCGGCACGGGCGATGGCAACACTCGACAGCGTCAGAGCTTTGTGATGGGGGCGGTCACCGCCTGGGTGAGCCGGATGAGGTTCTCCGGCGCGGTCTCGATCTGCAGCCCGCGACGCCCGGCGGAGAAGTAGATCGTCTCGAAGCCGAGCGCCGACTCGTCCACGACGGTCGGCAGCCGCTTGCGCTGCCCCAGCGGGCTGATGCCGCCGACCACGTAACCGGTGACCCGCTCCACCTTGGCCGCGTCGGCCAGCGCCGCCCGCTTGCCCTTCAGCGCGGCGGCGAACGCCTTGAGGTCGAGCCTGCCCGCCACCGGCACCACCGCGACCGCCAGGCCCGTCTCGGTCTCCGCGACCAGCGTCTTGAAGATCCGCTCGTGCGGCACGCCGAGCGCGTCGGCCGCCTCCTCGCCGTACGCCTGGGCGTTCGGGTCGTGGTCGTAGGGGTGAAGGGTGAACTCCGCCTTCGCCTGGGTGAGGACGACCGTCGCCGGGGTGCTCTGGCCGCTCTTGCTCTTGGTTTTGCTCACGATCGCAAGCGTAGCGGCGGCGCCCCGGGCCGCGGCCCGGCCACCCGCCCGCCCGTGGAAGGTCACGGCAGGACGGACCGTACGGCCTCGGGGGAACGGGCCACCACGGCCGTGCCGTCGTCGGCGGTGATGATCGGCCGCTGGATCAGGATCGGGTGGGCGGCCAGGGCCTCGATCCACCGCTCACGGGCCGTCTCGTCACGCGGCCACGCCTGCATGCCCAGCTCGGCCGCGACCGGTTCGCCGAGGCGGGTGATGTCCCAGGGCTCCAGCCCGAGGCGGCGCAGGACCTCGGTGAGCTCCTCCACGGTCGGCGGGTCCTCCAGATAACGCCGGACCGTGTATCCGGCACCCTCCGCGTCGAGCAGCTCCAGGGCCGACCGGCACTTCGAGCAGGCCGGATTGATCCAGATCTCCATGCGGCCATTGTCTCGCCCGGCCACGCGTAAACGGCCCCTCATGCCAACCCAGTGAGTGAAAAAACGATCTAAAGGGGACAATCGTTCTGCATGGCTTTTGTCGATAAGGAGTGGCCGAGCGCGGAAGGGCATCCGATGGGGACGGTCGGCAGCATCGCGGGTGACGTCGCGAAGGGACAGGCATGCCTGTTCGGCGGATTGGGGGTGTGCGTCGCGCTGCGGCCGGAGGGCCTGGCGGTCAACCACGGCATGAGCTACTTCGGGGTCCACTGGGAGACGGTGGTGCCGTACGCCGCGGGTCTGGCCGGTGCCGCGCTGTTCACCCGCCGGGCGCTGCGTGGCGCGGCGGCCCGCACGCCGTCCCCGGCACATCTGCGGCGGATGGCCGACTCGTTCGTCGTGCTGCTGACGGGGATCGTGCTGACGCCGTACACCCTGGGCGGGGTCGTCGACTGGGCGCACCGGGGGATGGGCGCGGCCCTGTTCATCCTCCAGCTCGTGCTGGCCGGGCAGCTCGTCACGTGGACCCACGGCGATCTGCCGGGCGTCGTGTTCCTCCTGATCCAGTTCGGCGGCGGAGTCATCGCCGCCGTGTACGTGCTCCAGACCGAGGGCCTGCTCATCCACGGCGAGGCGACGTTCCAGCTCGGGTTCGCCCTGGTGCTGGCCAGGACGCTCCCGCGGGTCGCGCCTCAGCGCCGCGGCGGCGACGGCCCGCGGCGGACGGCCACCACCAGCAGCGCCACGACGGTGGCGACACCGCCCGCGACGACCGGGTCGTAGTGCGATCCGTGGTCGGGGAAAAGCGACCAGCCGACGTTGGAGGAGGCGTGGCAGACGACCGCGGCGAGCACGCTGGCGCCGCGCTCGTAAACCCAGACGATGACGACGCGCAGCGCCACCGTGAACAGGCACTGGCCCGCTATCCATGACGGGCCGTGGCCGGCCTGCGCGTAGGGGATGAGATGCCACACCGCCCAGGTCACCCCCAGGATGAGACCGGTGACCGGAACGCTCCGGCGGGCGCGCAGCGGATCGGTGGCGTACGCGGTCCAGCCCGCCTCCTCGCAGGCGGCGGCGAGGAGGAACACGGCGAACAGCAGCGGCACCTCGATCGGCGCGACCCGCGGCCCGGGCAGCGACCGGCCGAGGAGGACCATCACGGCGTACGAGGCGGTCATCACCCCCAGCGGCAGCACGAGCGCGACCGCGTACCAGCCGGGATGCGGCGCGGCACGCCAGTCCACGACGCGCAGCAGCAGCCGTGCCACGGCCCCGCGCCCCTCGCGGCGGACGAGCACCACCGCCGCCAGCACGGGACAGCAGGCCATCAGCGCGCTCACGGGCAGGTTCTCCGACAGGCGGCCGATCGCGGGACCGGCGACCCAGAAGGGCACGGAAAGGGCGAACGTCAGGGCGATCAGCCGCGCCGGTGACCGGGTGAGCGCCTGCGGATACCCGCTCACCCGCCGCTCCTCGCGTCGCGGCCGGCGGTGACACGCCCGCGGCCGGTGGGCGGACCGGACGGGATGAAGACGGACGGGACGGCCCGGCGGTGGTGAGGCATGGACCACCATAAGCATGTTCCGCGGGGCCCGTTTAAGGGCTGACCGGCCTTCACCCGGCGGGCACGGGGAAGAGTGCGCGGGCGGGGCGCGCCGCTCCGCCGTCCACGCCACCCGGGTCCGCTTCCGGCCCCCGGCGCTCCCGGCTCTCCCGGCCTTCCCGGCGACGGCGGATGATCGGGGATCGCCTTCCCGGCGGTGCCGGGGGAGGCGCAGCGGTCCGGGCCCGGCGGCGGGGCCGCGCGGCCGGGCACGCCTACGGGG
>JADGHC010000246.1 GCA_019689655.1 Microbispora sp. | reverse complement strand
GTCTCCTCCCCGGTCGCGCCCAGCAGCCCGCGGGCCAGCAACTGCTCGATGGGCGATCGCGCGCTCGCCGCGTCCACCTCGCGGCGGGCGTTCGGCAGCCGTCCGCTGGCGGGGCCCCACACGAGTTCGCCGAGGGCCGCCCTCGCCTGCGGGGAGACCTCGGCGACGAGGCGGGCGACCGTCGCGGGCTCGGCCAGCAGCGCCGCCAGACGCTCCCTGGCGGGTCGTCCGCCGTCCCGCAGATCCCCGCCCTCGTACGCCGGGTCGATGTCCCGCAGCAGCGCGTCGATCCGTTCGGGCGGGTGGTGGCGGAACACCTCGGCGGCCGGCGGCCCCAGGGCGGCCGGGGGTTCGAGCGCGTCGGCGACCCCCGGCGCGGGCAGCAGCGCGTCCTCCGGGCCGTAGACCAGGGCGAGCGTGGTCAGCAGGTCGAGCGCGGCGTCCAGGGCGGGCCCGAGGGTCTCGTCGCCGGGCCCGTTCACCACGGCGCGGCCGAGCAGGGACAGCAGCGGCGCGCGATCGGCGGGGCCGGGCCGCAGGGCCAGAGTCTCCAGCACGGCGAGCGAGAACCGGTCGAGCCGGTCGAGCGCCCGCCCGATCGCCGAGGGGCTGCAGGCCCGGGAGGCGAGCCCGTCGATGTGGGCGGGGACGGGTGTCATGAGTTCGGGCCGTGCCGCCACGAGCGCGCGAAGCCGCTCGTCGGAACGGCCGCGAAGCCACTCGCTGAAGTCCGTGCCCGTCATCCACCCCATGGTAGGGCGGGGTGGTCACCGGGCCGCCGGAGCGCCTATACGGCAGGGCTTTCGCGCACCCGCCGGGATGATCCACGAGAATGTCGTCACGGTCGTTTCATCGGCCGCAGAGTGGGTCCACGGGGCCTGTCTGTGGGCATAACCTACAGACAGTCACCTTCACGACAGTCTGAACGAGGTCACCCCTGTGCCGAGTGGCAAGGTCAAGTGGTACGACGCCGACAAGGGATTCGGCTTCCTCACCCGCGACGACGGCGGTGAGGTCTTCGTGCATTCCTCCGCCCTGCCCAAGGGGGTTGAGGCACTCAAGCCCGGGCAGAAGGTGGAGTTCGGTGTGGCCGAGAGCCGTCGCGGCCAGCAGGCGCTCTCGGTGCGGGTGATCGACCTGCCCCCCATGCTGGCCAAGGCCGGCAGAGGCAAGGCGAAGCGGAAGAAGCCCGACGAGATGGTTGTGATCGTCGAGGATTTGATCAAGCTGCTCGACGACATCTCGAACTCGTACCAGCGGGGCAAGCACCCGGACGCGTCGCACGCCAGGAAGGTCGCGACCGTGCTCCGTGCCGTCGCCGACGACCTCGACGTGTAGGACGACATACAAGGACCACCGCACGGCCCCGCCGCCCGCTCGCGAACGCCGGGACTTCGGCGTGCGCCCGGGCGGCGGGCGTGCGCGGACCACGGAAACGGTGGAGTCCGGCGCGCCCGGGCCGTGGGCGCGGCTGGTGCGCGCAAACCGCGGGCGCGGCTCGGTTCGGCGTGCTCAAAACCGCGGGCGCGGTGCACTCCGGCGGCGGGGTGGCGGCCGGCACGCCCGGGCGGTGGATGTGATGCGGCTCGGTGTGCAGCCACGGGGCGCGGTGGTGTTTGATGCGCCCAGGCCACGGGGCGGCGCGGCCCAGTGCGCTCAAAAGGGCCCGGTGCGCTCAAAAGGGCCCAGTGCGTTCAAAAGCACGTGGGCGGCGTTCAGGACACGGGTGCGGTGCGGGCCGCGAGCCTGCGGCGGCGGCGCATGACGAGGCGGCCGAAGGAGATCGCGAGGGCGGCGGACATCACCCCGAGCCCGGCGGGGCCGGCCACGAACAGCGACATCACCAGGCCGAGCAGGCCGCCGAGAACCCAGGCGATCTGCAGCAGCGTCTCGGCGACGCCGAAAGCCGAGGAGCGCACCTCCTCGCCGATCTCGCGCTGCACGATGGCGTCGAACGCGAGCTTGCCGAGGCCCTGGGCGAACGCGCCCACGAGGGCCACGGCGGCGGCGGTCCAGATGGTGAAGAAGAACGCCGCCGCGATGGTGGCGGCCGTGGCCAGCGCGAGCGTGGCCATGACGGTCAGGTGCGGAGACCGGGTGCGCGACCAGGACCCGGCGGCGGCCCCGGCCAGGCCGCCCGCGCCCGCGGCGGCGGCCAGCAGCGCCAGCGCCGCCTTCGGGTTCACACCGTGCAGGTGACCATCCTGGACGAGGAACAGCAGGAAGAACACGAGGAAGCCCGACTGGACCCGGATCGCGGCGTTGGCGCTGATGGCCTCGCCCACCACCGGTCCCAGGTTGAGCACGGTGCGCCATCGGGGCCGCGGCTCGTCCTCCTCCAGGTCGGGGGCGTCCACGTGCCGCGGCAGCCGTACGGCGGCGACCCCGGACAGCAGGAACAGCGGCACGGCGCAGCGCAGCACCCAGTCGGCCCCGGCGACGGCGGCCAGGCCGGTGGCCAGGCCGGCGGCGGCTCCGGCCGACACCAGCGCGAACAACGCGACCCTGGCGTTGGCGGTCACCAGCGGGATGTCGGCGGGCAGCACGCTCGGCATGATCGCCGCGCGGGACACGTTGTACGCCTTCGACAAGACCAGTACGGCGAGCGCCGACGGGAACAGCGTGACGGCGTCCGAGGTGTGGATCGCGCCGGCCATCCCCCAGCACAGCAGGCCCCGCGCGAGCAGGGTGCCGGCCATGATGTAGCGGCGGCCGGAGCGGAGCCGGTCGAGCACCGGCCCGACGAAGGGCGCCACCACCGTGAAGGGCAGCATGGTGATCAGCAGGTACGCCGCGACCTGGCCGCGGGCCTGGCCGACCGGCAGCCCGAACAGCAGCGCGCCGGCGAGGCCCACGGTGACCAGCGCGTCCCCGGCCGAGTGCGCGGCCGTCAGCTCGATGAGGCGGCCGAGGCCGGTGCGGTCCGCCCCGTGGGCGTGCGTCAGCCGGCGCGCCGCCCGGGCCGGCGCCCTCACAACACGCGTAACGTTCGCCCAAATCTTCACCACAGGCATCGAGGGTCCTTCCACGATTTGCCCATCCAGCCGGTGCGGTCCGCTCGCGGCGTGGGTGAAAATGGAGTGTGAGTCGTACCCGAATCCGTAGCACTCCAGTCGACAAGGCCTGTGCGGCGGCGGTCGACCTCGCCCGCCGGGCAGCGGAGGAGACCGCGCGCCCCGGTGAGGTGGGAGAGCACCTGGGCTTCGACAACGAGGGCGACCGGGTCGTCACCCACTACTTCGAGTGCCTCGACCGCGCCTACCGCGGCTGGCGCTGGGCGGTCACCGTCACCCGGGCCTCCCGCGCGCGCGTCGTGACCGTGAGCGAGACCGTGCTGCTGCCCGGCGCGGGCGCGCTGCTCGCTCCCCGCTGGGTGCCGTGGAACGAGCGGCTGCGCCCGGGCGATCTCGGTGTGGGCGATCTGCTGCCGGCCGAGGCCGACGACGACCGCCTCGCACCCGGGTTCACCTCGTGTGATGAGGACATCGACCGGCAGATGCTCTTCGAGCTGGGCCTGGGCCGCGCCCGGGTCCTGTCGGCGTTCGGCCGTGATCTCGCCGCACGGCGCTGGCGCGAAGGGGACGCCGGGCCGCACACCCCCATCGCGCACGCCGCCCCCGCGCAATGCTCCACCTGCGGCTTCTACTGGCCGCTCGCCGGGTCGCTCGGGCTGGGCTTCGGTGTCTGCGCCAACGAGTACGCGCCGGACGACGGCCGCGTGGTGTCGGCCGACCACGGCTGCGGGGCGCACTCCGAGGCGACCACCGTGCCCTCGATGGTCATGGATCCGGCGCCGCCGATCTTGGACGACATGGGATACGACATCATCGAGTCGGGCTCCGTGGACGAGGCCGACTCCGAACCCCTGGGCCACGCCTGATCATGTTCGACACCGCGCGCCTGCGTGACACCGTTCTCGCGGCCTGGACGGCCTCGCCTGCCCGTTTCCGTGAAGACGCCAACGCCGAGGAGGACTTCGCCCTCGGCGGCTACCGCGACCGGCTGGTCGTGGAGCTCGCCCAGAACGCCGCCGACGCCGCGCTACGCGCCGGCGTGCCGGGCCGCCTGCGGCTGACGCTGGCCGACGGCGTGCTGCTGGCCGCCAACGTCGGCGCGCCGCTCGACCAGACCGGCGTCGAGAGCCTGTGCACGCTGCGGGCGTCCGGCAAGAAGGACGAGGTGGGCGCGGCCGGCCGGTTCGGCGTCGGCTTCGCCGCCGTGGTGTCGGTCACCGACGCGCCCTCGATCGCCACCCGGCTGCCCTCGGGCGAGGTCCACGGGGTGCGCTGGTCCCGCGAGGAGACCGCCGCGCTGGTCGCCGCCCGGCCGGAGCTCGCCGCCGAGCTGAAGGGCCGCGACGGGCACGTCCCGCTGCTGCGCCTGCCGTTCACCGACGAGGCACCGGACGTCCCCGAGGGCTACGACACGCTCGTCCGGCTCCCGTTGCGCGATCAGGCCGCCGAGCAGGCCGTACGGCGGATGCTCGAGGAGGCGGGGCCCGCGCTGCCGCTGTCGATGCCGGCGCTGAAGACCGTCGAGATCGAGATGGACGGGCGGGTCCGCACGATCTCGGCCGAGGGCTGGCACGTGGTCGCAGAGTCCGGCACGTTCACCCCCGAGCAGGTCGCCGAGCTGTTCGCCGACCGGCCGACCGAGGAGCGGGCCCGGCCCTACTGGGAGGTCCGCTGGGCCGTCCCCACGGACCGCCGCGGCGACGTCCCCAGGGTGGTGCACGCGCCGACGCCGAGCGACGAGCCGCTCGACCTGCCCGCGCTGCTGATCGCGTCGTTCCCCATGACCACCGACCGGCGGCACGTCGCCCCCGGGCCGCTCACCGACTTCCTGGTCGCCCGGGCCGCCGAGGCGTACGTCCGGCTGCTGACCGAGCTCCCGGCCACCCCGGACCTGCTCGATCTCGTGCCCGGCCCGATGGGCAAGAGCGCGCTCGACGCGGCGATCAGGCGGCAGATCGTCGAGGCGCTGCCGGACACGCCGCTGCTGCCGACGATTTGCGAAGGCGTCGTGCCCGGCAACCAGACGCGGGCGGTCGAGGGGCCGGCCGAGTTCCTGGAGAAGATCGCCGGCATCGTCCCCGGGCTGCTGCCCGCGGGCTGGGCCTCCCGGCATCCGGCCCTGGCCACGCTCGGCGTACGCAGGGTGGGCCTGGCCGACGTCGTGGACATGCTGTCCGGCGAGGCCGTGGAGGACAAGGACCCGGCCTGGTGGCGGTCGCTGTATGAGGTGCTGCCCGCCGACGACCCGGAGGCGATCGGCGCGATCCCGGTGCCGCTGGCCGACGGCCGCCTGGTGCGCGGCCCGCGCGGCACGCTCGTGCTGACGCAAGAGTCGGGCTCGCTCGACCCCTCCTTGCTGGCGCCGCTCGGGCTGCGGATCGTCCACCCCGACGCCGTGCACCCGCTGCTGCTGCGGCTGGGCGCGGCCGAGGCGACCCCGCGTACGGTGCTGGAGGACCCGCTCACCCACGCGGCGGTGTCGGAGTCGCTGAACAGCGCCGACCCCGAGCCGGTGGCCCAGGCCGTGCTGGCCTTGGTCGACGCGGCGGGGCTGACCGCGGGAGAGGCCCCGTGGCTGGCCGACCTGGCGCTGCGCGGCGCCGACGGCGAGCTGTACGCGGCGGGCGATCTGCTGCTGGCCGAGGGCTCGCTGGCCGGCCTGATCGACCCCGAGGTGCCGTTCGGCGTGGCCGCACCCGACCTGGTGGAGAAGTTCGGCCCGCGCGTGCTGGCGGCGGCCGGGGTGCTCGACGGCTTCGCCGTGGTCAACGATTCCGACGTGCTGCTCGACCCCGCCGAGTGCGACCACGACCTCGACCTCGAGGACGAGTGGCTGGAGGCCGTGCTCGACCTGCTGCGGGAGGACGCCGACCTCGACGTGCCGCCGGTGGCGTTGGAGTTCACCGCCGTACGCGACCTGGAGTACGTCGCCGATTGGCCGAACGCGCTCGCGCTGCTGTCGCGGCCCCCGCTGCGCGCCGCCCTGCGGCCCATGCGGGTGCTCGTGGCGGGCAAGACCGTCGAGGTGCCGTCGTACACGGCCTGGTGGCTGTCGCGGCACCCCGTGCTCGGCGGGCGCAGGCCGACGGAGCTGCGCCTGCCGTCCGGCGATCCGCTGCTGTTCGGCCTGTACGGCGAGGCGCCTGCCGGGATCGACGAGGACGCGCTGAAGATGATCGGCGTCCGGTCGACCCTGGCCGAGCTGCTCGACTCGCACGGCGGCCCGGAGGAGCTGCTCGACCTGCTGGCCGATCCGTCCGTGGAGGTCGACAGGGACCAGTTGCGGTCCCTGTGGATCGCGCTGGCGGCCGTCGATCCCGCCAGGGTGAGCCCGCCCGACGCCGTACGGGCCGTGCTGAAGGGCACGGTCACGGTCGCGGACATCGACGACGGCCCGGTCGTGGTGGAGGCGCCCGACCTGCTTCCCCTGGTCGAGGACCGGCCGCTGGTGCTCGCGCCGTTCGACCTCGCCGAGGCGTTGTCGGAGGTGCTCGACCTGCCGCTCGCCGGTGAGGTGGTCACCGGGGCGGTCACCTCGGCGGGCGAGACCAGGCCGGTGCCGCCCGAGGTGCGCTCGCTGCTGCCCGGCGCCCCCGCGACGTACGTCGAGCACGACGAGCTGCTCGTGGACGGCAAGCCGGTGCCGTGGCGGTTCTACGAGGGCGTGGTGCACGCCAGTGGTGTCGAGGGCCTGGCCCGGGGCCTCGCCTGGGCGGCCGGCCAGTGGGGCGACCGCCTCGCCGTGGCGGCGCTGCTGCGCGACCCCGCCCGGGTCCCGCTGCTGCTCGCCGAGGCCGACCTCGACCCGACGACGTCACTGTGACGTCAGGGGCGGCGGGATTCCGGCTCGCCGGCCTCGGCGGCGGGCGCGGAGTCCCGTAGCCGGGCGTCGCGGCGGCGGACGTACAGGAGCCCGAACAGGCCGAGGCCGATCCCGGCGACGCACACCCACACCGGCCGCGGATCGGCCGGTTCGACCACCACCAGCACGACGGCCAGGGCGATCACCCACAGGGCGGTCCCGACCAGGATCGTGAGGGTGTCCCTCGTCTTGAGAGGCATGGGGTCCGGCCGGCGCTCACTCACGCCAGCCAGCTTAGAAGGTGAGTGCAGCGAGCCGGTATGTTCATGACAAACCAGTCACGAAAGGACAACGCTGCTCCCCTGGCTCTTTCCGTGGATGGTAAGGGCCTGCGACTCTGCGCGCGTGAATGCGAACCCCATGAACACCCCTGGCTTCCTCGATCGGTACTTCTCAATCTCGGCTCGTGGTTCCACCGTCGGACAGGAGATCCGCGGCGGTCTCGCCACCTTCTTCACGATGGCCTACATCGTGGTGCTCAACCCGCTCATCATCGGCACCGTGGCCGACAAGACGGGCCAGTACCTCGGTGACGGCAAGAGCCCCAACATCGCGCTGGTCGCCGCGGCCACCGCGTTCGTGGCGGGCATCCTCACGATCATCATGGGCGTCTTCGGCCGCGTGCCGTTCGCCCTGGCCACCGGCCTCGGCCTGAACGCCTTCGTCGCCTTCGGCATCGCCAGCCAGATGTCGTGGGAGGACGCGATGGGCCTGGTGGTGCTGGAGGGCATCGTCATCGCGATCCTCGTGGTGACCGGCTTCCGGGTGGCGGTGTTCCACGCGATCCCGGCACAGCTCAAGACCGCGATCAGCGTCGGCATCGGCCTGTTCATCGCGCTGATCGGGTTCGTCGACGCCGGGTTCGTACGGCGCGTGCCGGATGCGAGCAACACCACGGTCCCGGTCAAGCTGGGCGCGCTGGGCAACGGCTCGCTGACCGGCTGGCCCACGCTCGTCTTCGTCATCGGCCTGCTCGTGACGGCCTTCCTGGTCGCCCGCCGGATCAAGGGCGCCATCCTGCTCGGGATCGTCGGCACCACCGTGCTCGCCATGATCGTCGAGGCCATCGGCAAGATCGGGGCGCAGACCCCCGATGGGAGCAACCCCAACGGGTGGTCGCTCAACGTGCCCGCGTGGCCGAAGAACTTCATCGAACTGCCCGACCTGTCGCTGCTGGGCCAGTTCAGCCTGTTCGGCAGCTTCACCAAGATCGGCGGCCTGGCGGCCGTGATGTTCGTCTTCACCCTCATGCTCGCCGACTTCTTCGACACGATGGGCACGATCGTGGGCGTGGGCCGCCAGGCGAACCTGGTCCAGGAGGACGGGACCGTCGAGCGCACCAGGGAGATCCTGCTGGTCGACTCGCTCGCGGCGGCGGCCGGCGGCGCGGCCAGCGTCTCGTCCAACACCACCTACATCGAGTCGGCGGCGGGCGTCGGCGAGGGCGCGCGGACCGGCCTGGCGAGCGTCGTCACCGGTGTGCTGTTCCTGCTCGCCATGTTCTTCGCCCCGCTGACGGAGATCGTGCCGTTCGAGGCGGCCACTCCGGCCCTGGTGGTCGTCGGCTTCCTGATGATGACCCAGGTCAAGGAGATCGACTTCGGCGACTTCGAGACCGCGATCCCGGCGTTCCTGACGATCGTGCTCATGCCGTTCACGTACTCGATCACCGCCGGGATCGGCGCGGGCTTCGTGAGCTACATCGTCATCAAGGTGTGCCGCGGCAAGGCCCGCGAGCTCCACCCGCTGATGTGGCTGGTGGGCGCGTTGTTCATCGTCTACTTCGCGCTGGAGCCCATCAAGAGCCTGCTCGGCCTGTCCTGAGCCGGCCGGACCGCGCATCATACTGGGCCGCCGGGGCTTGTGTCCCGGCGGCCCATGTTTTGCCGTCACCGGGAACGCCGGGGCGGCGACCGGGCGCGGGGGGACTTGTCGG
>JADGHC010000245.1 GCA_019689655.1 Microbispora sp. | reverse complement strand
AGCACCCGCTCCAGGAGCCGCGCGGCCCGGGGGTCCTCGAAGAACGCCCGGTGACGGACCTCCACGGCGTACCGGTACGCGCGGGGGAGGCGGCCGAGGAAGGCGGCGAGCGCGCCGGCGTCCGCCGGGCCGAACGAGCCCGGAAGCTGGATCCACAGCGCGTGGGCGCGCGGGCCCAGCGGCTCGATCGCGTCGAGAAAGGCCCGCAGGTCCTCGTCGGCCCCGGCGAGACGACGCTCATGGGTGATCGGCTTGGGCAACTTGATCACGAAGCGGAAGCCGGGCTCGGTCTGCCGCGCCCAGGACTCCACCGTGCTCCGGGAGGGTGTGGCGTAGAACGTGGTGTTGCCCTCGACCGCGTTGCACCAGGTCGCGTAGGCCCGCAGCCGCTCCCCGGGGGGAAGCGGGTGCGGCAGGAGACGCCCCTGCCACCGCGCGTGCGTCCACATCGCGCATCCCACATGAAGCCGCATGGCCCCGACGGTATCCGGTCCGGATCACTCAGACGTGCGGGGGCGTCTGCGTCACCGACCAGGTCACGCGGTGGCGCAGCACCTCGCCGGGTGCGAGCCGGGTCAGCGGCGACATGGTCTCGGCCTCGACCAGCCGGGCGGTGGGGCGCAGGCCCTCCAGTCCCTCCAGCTCCTCCTCTTTGGGGTACTGCATCCAAATGGCGATCTCGGAGCCCCGGTCGGGGTACGGCGCGCCCGGCCGTACGTCGAACCGCTGCGTCAGCGTCGCCCCGCCGGGGGCCACCACGGCGAGCCACCCGGCCGTGCCGCCGACGCCGATCTTGCCGACCACGTCGCGAACCGGCACCCGGCCCGCCGAGGGGGAGACCCGCTCCAGGACCGGTGCGCCGTCGGGGGCGAACAACGTCACCGGCGCCCGATGCCGCTCGGTCAGACCGACCCACACCCCGCATCGGGGATCGTCGTGGCCGCGGAACGACTCGGTCTCGAACTGGGTCACCGTCCAGGCCGCCCACCGCACCGGGTGATCGGCGACGTTCTCCAGCTCGCTGTCCACCACGAGGACCGCCCGGCCGGCCGCCATCGTGATCGTGCGGGTGACGGCCAGCCCGGTGCGCGGGTCGTCGCCGCTGCGCAGCCGTACGCGCCGGTCGTCGCGCTCCAGCACGGTGTACGCGCCGGCGTCGAGCACCGGGTCGGGCGGCCCCGGCCACTCCTCGGAAGACGACCATCCCTGCGGGGCGGGCCAGGTCTTGTCCCCGCCCCAGTTCGCCCAGGTCGCGAATCCGGTGGGCGCCGGCAGCCGCCGTGCGGAGGGGGTGAGCGCGAGCGACGCGTCGAGCAGTTCCGGGTTGCGCCACAGCCACTCGCGGCCCGCGGCGCGCAGCGAGATGATCCGCCCGCCGCGCCCCGGCAGGACGACCGCCTCCCCCCACGGCGCGGCCAGCCTGATCAGCGGCTCCTCGCTCATCATGCGCGCTGCGTCGGAACCAGGCAGACCTTGCCGGTGCGCCCGGAGTCGGCCAGGCGGTACGCCTCGTCGGCCCGCTCCAGCGGCAGCACGTCGGTCACCAGCCGCTCCGGGCGGGCGCCCCACCGCACCAGGCGGAAGGCCAGCTCCTCCATCGCCTGCAAGGAGGTGACCCAGGAGGCGTACAGGGTGAGCTGGCGGTGCAGCAGCAGGTCGGACACCTCGGTCTCCAGCCGGCCGCCCTCGCCCACCAGGGAGACCCGGCCCCACTCGGCCGCGCCCCGGATGGCGACGCTGCGGCCCGCGGCAGAGCCCGAGCAGTCCATCGTCACCGAGCAGCCGCGTCCCCCGGTGGCCTCGTCCAGGGCTTCGGCGACCCCGTCGCCGGCGGTCAGGACCTCGTCGAACAGGCCGAGGGAGCGGGCGTGCGCGACGCGCTCGGGCGAGCGCTCCACGCCGAGCACCCGGGTCGCGCCGAGCCCGCGCGCGATCATGGCGGCGGCCAGCCCGACCGGCCCGAGGCCGACCACGAGCAGGTCGTCGCGGCCTCCGACGCCGGTGCGCAGCAGTCCCTCGTACGCGGTGCCGAACCCGCAGGCGATCAGGGCGCCGTCCACGTAGGACAGCTCGTCCGGCAGCGGCACGGCCGTGCTCTCCTCGACCAGGATGTACTCGGCGTGCCCGCCGTCGCGCTGCCAGCCGTACGCCGACCTGCGTTCCGGGTCCGAGCAGCTGATCATGTGGCCGCGGCGGCAGTTCGGGCACAGCCCGCAGCCGGAGATGTGGTAGACGATCACGCGGTCGCCCGCCCGGAACCGGCGGCAGCCCGGGCCGGCCTCCACGACCCGGCCGCTGGGCTCGTGCCCGGCCACGACCCCCTTGTACGCCGGGCCTTCCTGGCCGACGTGGGTCTTGTGGCCCCGGTAGATGTAGGACAGGTCGCTGCCGCAGATGCCGGACGCGCCCACCCGTACGAGCAGCTGGCCCGGACCGGGCGTGGGCACCTCGACGTCGCGGAGCACGGCGGTGAAGTCGCCGGGCAGGAAGACGCCTTTCATGGTGGTCATGAGGCACGGGCTCCGTTCCGCTGGGAGAGCAACACGTTGATCAGCACGGCGCCGACGATGATCACGCCGCGGACCACGTCCTGGAAGAAGGCGTTGACCCCGAGCAGCACGAGGCCGTTGCCGATGACGGTGATGAAGGCGACGCCCAGCAGGGTGCCGAGCAGCGATCCCTTGCCGCCGGCGAGGGAGGTGCCGCCGATCACCACCGCGGCGATCACGTCGAACTCCAGGCCGACCGAGGCGCCGCCGTTGCCGGACCCGAGGCGCGCGGCCAGCAGCAGGCCGCTGACCGCCGACAGCAGGCCGGTCGTCGCGAAGAGGATCACCCGGATCCTGGCCACGTCGATCCCCGCGAGGCGGGCGGCCTCGGCGTTGCCGCCGACCGCGAAGACCGACCGGCCGTACGCCGTGCGGTTGGCCACGAAGAGGAACACGACGAACAGGACCGCCATGATGACGGCCGGGGTCGGGATGCCGAGGACGCTCCCGGCCAGGACGTCGAGGAACCCGTTGGCGTCCAGCGGGACGGGCAGGCCGTCGGTCATGTACTGCGCCAGCCCGCGCAGCGCGCTCCACAGGCCCAGCGTCGCCACGAACGACGGGATGCCCCAGCGGGCGCGCAGGAAGCCGGCCCCGGCCCCGAGCAGCAGGCCCACCACGAGGCAGGCCGGTACGGCGAGGGCGAACGGCACGTGCCACTCCGCGGTGCCCTTGGCCAGCAGGACCGAGGAGAACGCCACGGCCGGGCCGATGCTGATGTCGATCTCGCCGGCCACGATGACGAGGGTCATCGCCCACGCCACGACGCCGATCGTCGCCGCGTCACGCAGGATGGCAAGTTGGTTCGTCACGGACAGGAACCCGGGCGCCGTGGCGGCGAGCACCACGAACAGCACCACGATGGCCCCGATGAGCCCGATCTCGTTCAGCCGTTGCGTGTTGCGTCCCGGCCGCCCGCCCCGGGCGTCCGCCTCGGCCACGGGCGGGCCCGTGGGCGTGGTCGTGCTCATGTTCTCCCTCACTTCTCGGCAATCGCCAGGGCCATGACCCGGTTGAGCTCGATCTCGTCGCCGCTCAGCTCGGCCACGGCGCGCCCGCCGCGCAGCACGACGATGCGGTCGCAGACGTCCGCCAGCTCCTCCACCTCGCTGGACACAAAGACCACCGCGCGGCCGTCGCCGGCCAGCAGGCGCATCTGGTCGTAGATCTGGCGCTTGGCCTCCACGTCGACGCCGCGGGTGGGCTCGTCGAGCAGCAGCACGTCGCTTCCCGCGTGCAGCCACCGGGCCAGCACGGCCTTCTGCTGGTTGCCGCCGCTGAGCGTGCCGATCGGCGTCCCCGGCCGGGCCGTCTTGATCGACAGGCGGTCGATGAGCGCCCGGGCGGCCTGCCGTATCGCCCGGCGGTCCAGCACGCCCGACCTGCTCACCTTGCGCAGGTCGCTGATGACGATGTTCTCGTCGACCCCCATCAGCGGCACGATGCCCTGGCGGCGCCGGTTCTCCGGGGTCATGCCCAGCCCCTTGCGGAGCATCGCGGCGAACGCCCCGGGCCGTACGGCCTCGCCGCGCAGGCGGATCTCGCCGGCGGCCGGGCGGTCGAGCCCTATCAGCGCGCGCAGCGTCTCGGTGCGGCCCGAGCCGAGCACCCCGGCGATGCCCAGGATCTCGCCGGGGCGCACGTCGATGTCCAGGCCGTTCAGCCGGTCGGTGACCAGGCCGCGCGCCGACAGCACCGGCGGCCGCGTGCTGGGGCGCCTGGTCCGGGCCGCCACGGCCTCGGGCGCGGTGCCCAGCATCATCGCGACGATCTCCTGGGTGGAGGCCGTGCGCACCGGCAGCGTCTCCACGATCCGGCCGTCGCGGACGACCGTCGCGGTGTCGGCCACCTGCCGGATCTCGTCCATGCGGTGGCTGACGTAGATGACCGCCACGCCCTGCCCCGCGACGGTCCGTACGACGTCGATGACCTGCCGGACCTCGGCGGCGGCCAGGGAGCTGGTCGGCTCGTCGAGGATGAGCAGGGTCGGCTGCTGGGCGACGGCGCGGGCGATCTCCACGAGCTGCTGCCCGGCGGAGCCCAGCGAGCCGACCGGGGCGTCGACGTCGATGTCCACGCCGATGCGCGCCATCGCCTCCTTCGCGCCGGCGCGCATCCTGCGCAGGTCGAGCGCGCCGCGCGAGCGCGGCCACGCCCCCAGGAACAGGTTCTCCGCGACCGTCATCTCCGGCACCAGGCTCAGCTCCTGGTAGACGGTCGCGACCCCCAGGGCGGCGACGTCCCGCGTGCCGAGCCCCGTCAGCGGCGTGCCGCGGACGAGCGCCTCGCCGGAGTCGAGGTGCTCGGCGCCGGACAAGATCTTGATGAGGGTGGACTTGCCGGCGCCGTTCTTGCCCAGCAGCGCGCGGACCTCGCCGCGCCGCACCGCGAAGTCGACGTCGCTGAGAGCGGTGACGCCGGGGTAGCGCTTGGTGCCGGCGCGCACCTCCGCGACGACGTCGGTGTTCGACATGGGAGCCTTCCTGAGAGCCTTCGGCGGACACGGGTGGCCTGCGGCGGTTTACGGGATGCCGTCGGCGTGGTCGGTCAGCCACTTCTCGTTCGTGGCCTTGTCGTCGGCGGTGTAGAGGATCGGGTCCACCGGGATGATGAACGAGTCGTTCTTGGCGCCGCTCGACGCCTTGCGCGCGGCCTGGTAGGCCAGCTTGCCCACGGTCTGCGCGGGAACGTCGATCTCCGCCTTGAGGATGCGGCCGTCCACCAGCGCCTTGGCGATGTCGACGGTCATGTCGCTGCCGAAGACGACGGTCTTGCCGACGCGGGAGCGGGTGGTGACGGCCTTGATGCCGGCCAGGGTCCCGCCGCCCGCCACGGCGTAGAACGCGTCGAGGTCGGGGTGGGCGGTGATGATGTTCTCGGCGACCGGGGTGGCCTTGTCGAGGACCGCGCCCTCCTGGTCGGCGACGTACTGGGCGCCCGGCACCGACTCGGCGAGGCCGTCCTTGAAGCCGCGCTTGCGCTCCTTGCAGACCTCCACGAAGTCGCAGTTCAAAATCGCGATCTTCGGTTTGTCGATCTTCTGGGAGGTGAAGTACTCGCCGGCCTGCTCACCCAGCTTCTTGCCGAAGACGTACGGATCGGACAGGACGTAGCCCCACACGTACTTCTTGGCGTCCGCGTCGTTGATGCAGGTGTTGTAGCAGACGACCGGGATGCCGGCCTTGCTCGCCGCCGCGATGGCCGGGGTGGACGCCGTGGCGGAGACGGCCGAGGTGATGATCGCGTCCACGTTGGAGGCGACCAGGGTCGACATGAACGACGACTCCTTGGCCGCGTCGCCCTGCGCGTTGTTGCCCAGCAGCTTGAGCTGCGCGTCCTCGGCGGCGGCGGTCTCGATGCCCTTCTTCACACCGGCGTAGAAACCCTGCGAGTCCAGGTAGATCACGCCGATGCGCAGTTGCTCTTTCGCGCCGGAGGCGCCGCCGGACCCGGCGGACTGGCCGCAGGCGGCGAGCACGGCGCCGGCGGCCAGCAAGGCGATGCTGCGCATCGCCGTTAGTCGAACTGATGCCACGGATGGGCCTCCCATGAGTGTGTCTTCGGTTGGCGACGCCACCGGGTAGGGCGCGCTGCGCCACGTCCAGATGATGAGGCGGTCGTAACGTGCCTGTCAATAGATTGTCATAAAAAAACACTTATCGTAGAGTGACCGTGTGAATCCACCCCGACCTTCCACGGAGACCGGATGCTGCGCGGTCGTGACCGGCGCCGCCTCCGGCATCGGCGCGGCCACCGCCAGGCGGCTCGGCGCGACGGGCATGCCCGTCCTCCTCTGCGACGTCTCCCCGGCGGGCGAGGAGGTCGCCGCGGCTGTCGCCGAGGCGGGCGGCAGGGCAAGATTCGTGCGCATGGACGTCGGCGACGAGAGCGCGTGGGGGGAGCTGCGCCGCATCGCCCACCGGGAGTACGGCCCGGTGCGGCACCTGGTCAGCAACGCCTACGTCGTGGACGTGAGACCCGTGCACGAGCTGGGCGCGGCGTCGTGGAACCGGCAGCTCGAGGTGAACCTCACCTCGTCCTACCTGGCCTTTCGCACGCTACACGAGGACCTGCGCGCGACGTCGGGGGCGGTCGTCCTCGTCTCGTCCGTACACGCCCTCGTCGGACTCCCCGGCCACCCGGCGTACGCGGCGACGAAGGCGGCGCTGGTGGGCCTCGGCCGCCAGCTCGCCGTGGACTACGGCCCCGAGGTGCGCGTCAACACCGTGCTGCCCGGGCCGATCATGACCCGCGCGTGGGACCGCGTGGCGGAGGAGGACCGGCACCTGAGCGTCGAGGCTACGATCGCCAAGCGGTTCGGTGAGCCGGCCGAGGTCGCCGCGGCGATCGCCTTCCTGCTGTCGGACGAGGCGTCCTACATCACCGCCACCACCCTCGTCGTCGACGGCGGCTGGAGCGCGACGAAGAACTCCTCCTGAGAGGGATGACCGCAGAGCATGAGCACCTACAAAGGGCGTGGCATCCACGGCCAGGTCGTCGAGATCATCGGCCGTCGTCTCGTCACCGGGCAGTTCGCCGAGAACGGGCGCATCGACCTGGTCGAGCTGGAGGCCGAGCTGCAGGTGTCCCGCACCGTGGTGCGCGAAGCGCTGAAGGTGCTGGCCGGCAAGGGACTGGTCGACTCGCGGCAGAAACGGGGCACGGTGGTGCGCCCCCGCAGCGAGTGGAACCTGCTCGACCCCGACGTGATCAGCTGGGAGTTCGAGAACCGGGGCACCGAGATGCTCGGGCAGCTCGCCGAGGTGCGGCAGATGTTCGAACCGGCCGCCGCCGCGCTGGCCGCCGAGCGGCGCACCGAGGCCGACCTCGCCGAACTCGAGGCGGCCCTGGAGGACATGACCGCGGCCCGGACCCCGGCCGAGGCGGCCGCCGCCGACCTGCGCTTCCACCGCGCCGTCCTGGCCGCGACGGGCAACGAGCTCCTGGTCCGCATGGAGGTCGTCATCGAGTCCGTGCTCGCGGAGCGGGACCGCATCGTCCACGACGTCGTCACCGCCGACGACCCGGTGCCGAGCCACCGGGCCCTGCTCGACGCGATCCGGGCCGGGGACGGCGACGCGGCGCGAGCCCGCGCGCTCGCCCTCCTCGACAAGTCCATGGCCGACGTCGACCGCGCGGCCCGCCTCCAGGGAGACCGGTGAAGATCACGCGTATCGAGACGTTCCTGGTCCCGCCCCGGTGGCTGTTTTGCCGGGTCGAGACCGACGAGGGGCACGTCGGCTGGGGCGAGCCCGTCGTCGAGGGACGGGCCGGCGCGGTCAGGGCCGCGGTCGGCGAGATCGCCGAGCTGCTCCTCGGCGCCGATCCGTTGCGCATCGAGGACCACTGGCAGGTCATGACCAAGGGCGGCTTCTACCGCGGCGGGCCCGTGCTCGCCAGCGCCGTCGCCGGCCTCGACCAAGCCCTGTGGGACATCGCCGGCAAGGCGCGCGGCGTCCCCGTCCACGAACTGCTCGGCGGTCCCGTACGCGAGCACGTCCGCGCGTACGCGTGGATCGGCGGCGACGAGCCCGGCGAGATCGAAGAGGAGGCCCGGCGCCAGGTGGAGGCGGGCTTCACGGCGGTGAAGATGAACGCCAGCGGGCGCATGTCCCCCGTCGCGAGCCCGGGCGAGATCGACGAGGTCATCGGCCGTGTCGCGGCGGTCCGCCAGGTGCTCGGCCCGGACCGGGACGTCGCGGTCGACTTCCACGGCCGGGTGTCCTATCCGAACGCCCGGCGGCTGCTGCCGCTGCTCGAACCGCTGTCGCCCCTGTTCGTCGAGGAACCGGTCGTGCCGGAGTCCATGGCCCAGATGCGCAGCCTCGTGGAGGCGTCCAACATCCCCATCGCCGTGGGCGAGCGGCTCTACTCCCGCTGGGACTTCCTGCCGGCGTTCCAGGCCGGCGTCGCCGTGGCGCAGCCGGACCTGTCCCACGCCGGCGGCATCTCGGAGGTCCGCCGCATCGCGGCCCAGGCCGAGGTGTTCGGCGCCCTGCTCGCTCCGCACTGCCCGCTGGGACCGATCTCCCTGGCCGCCAGCCTCCAGGTGGCGTTCGCCACCCCGAACTTCCTGATCCAGGAGCAGAGCATCGGCATCCACTACAACGACGGCAGCGAACTGCTGGACTATTTGGTCGATCCGTCCGTCTTCGCCTTCACGGACGGCCGGCTCTCCCGGCCGACCGGGCCGGGGCTGGGCATCGTGGTCGACGAGGCCGCAGTGCGTGAGGCCGACAAGCGAGGCCACACCTGGCGCTCCCCGATCTGGCGC
>JADGHC010000244.1 GCA_019689655.1 Microbispora sp. | reverse complement strand
GGGGTACCCCGGGGGGCGGCCCCCCCCCCCGGGGGGGCACCCCCCCGGGGGGGGGGGCGGCGTACGGCGGAGGCCGGGGCTCAGAGCCGCGCGCGCTCCCGCCACCAGGCCAGCAGGGCGGCGTCGCCCTCGACCGCGGCGGGCTCGCGCCGTCCCCACAGCGTCAGCAGCAGGTCGCCGGTCGTCTCGGCGCGCACGGTGACGTTCGCGGTGACGTCGCTAGACGCCTCGGCGCGCTCGCAGGCGAACCCCTCGGGGGTGAGCCGTACCAGCCAGGCCGCGCCGGTGTCCGCCCGCCACGCGATCGTCTCCCCGTCGCCCTTCAGCTCGGCGATCCGGGGCCGCCACCGTGAGTACGGGAATATGTCGAAGAACTCCGCCACCCCGTCCACGGCCACGTCCTCATCCACGGCCGGCACGAGGCCGAGGGCGATCTCCGCGTCGGCGCGGTGGACGACGCTCTCGTGAAGCTGGCGGCGCGACCAGAACCGGGCGGTGCGCTCTTTCGTCCAGCTCCACACCTCCGTCTGCGGATCGCGCCCCTTCAGCGCCTCGGCGAGCCGTACGGCTCCCTCCTCGAGCCAGTCCGCGTAGCCGGCGAAGTCCTCCGGCACCCCGTGGTCCATGGCGGCGCGGTCGTACGGGCGGCGGGCGGCGTCGCGCACCATCGCGGCGGCCCACCGGTGCACGCCGCCGAGATGCGCGACGAGTTCCCTGAGATCCCATCCGGGGCAGGTCGGCACGGGCGTCGTCCCGTCCCGTCCCCGTACGGTCTCGGCCATCCGGCCGATCTCGGCGAGTGCGGCCTCGGTGTGCCGCACGTGGGTCCACTCGTTCACGAGGCTTCCTCGAAGTGGTCAGAGGCCGGGGGCGCCCCAGACGGGAAACCAGCTCGCGAGATCGGGCTCGATTTTGAGCTCGTTTTCCAAGGCGCCGCGCACCTGCAGTTCCAGCGCGTTGTCACGGCGTGGTTCACCCGCGGGGGCGAAGGGGTAGAACGTGCCGCGCTTGTAGAGATACACGATCGCCAGCCGCCGGTCCGCCGATTCGGCGAACGCGACGAGCGAGCACAGCAGCGCCGGGCCGAAGCCGGCCGACTCCAGGGACGAGTTGGCGGCGTGCAAGTCGGTCACGAGCCCGGCCACGTCCGGGTTGCGCACCAGCAGCCAGGTGTAGCCGTAGGAGTCCCGGGAGATCTCGACCCTGCCCATCAGGGCCTCGATGTCCTGTTCGAGCCGGGCGAAGGCGCCGCCCTCGGCGGCGCGGAAGCACACCGAGCCGGTGCCCGCGGGGGCGAACCCGGTGGCGGCCTGCAGCGTGACGGCGGCGGACGGCAGGGCGAACAGCGCGTCCAGATCGGGCCTGGCCGGTTTCGAGCGGCCGAGCAGAGCGTCGAACCAGCCCATCAGCGTCCTTCCATCAGCGGCCCAGCGCCGCGGAGATCCTGGCGAGCTGGTCCAGCCGGCGCTCCAGCGGCGGGTGGGTGGACAGCAGCGTGGCGATGCTCTGGCCCGACAGGGCGGGCGCGAAGTAGAAGGCGTTGAACGGCTGTGCCTCGCGCAGGTCCCTGGTCGGGATCCTGCCGATCTCACCTGTGATCTTGACCAGTGCGCTGGCCAGGGCGCTCGGCCGCTGGGTGAGCAGCGCGCCCGCGCGGTCGGCGGCCAGCTCGCGGTAGCGCGACAAGGCGCGCGTCAGCAGGAAGCTCACGGCGTAGACCAGGCCGGAGACCGCGAAGACGATCAGCCCGACCGGCGGGCCGTTGTCGTTCCTACGGCCGCCCAGGCCGGTGTAGAGCGCGAAGCGCGTCATCAGGCCGGCCACGACTCCCAGGAACGAGGCGATGGTCATCACCGCCACGTCGCGGTGCGCCACGTGGGACATCTCGTGGGCCAGCACCCCTTCGAGCTCCTGCGCGTCGAGCCTGCGCAGGATGCCGGTGGTCACGCACACCACCGAGTTCTTCTGGTTGCGTCCCGTCGCGAACGCGTTCGGGATGTCCGAGTCGGCGATCGCCACCCGGGGCTTGGGCATCCCCGCCATCGCGCACAGCCGGTCGACGATCCCGTGCAGCTGGGGGGCCTCCTGCGGCGAGACCTCCCGTCCGTGCATCGCGTACAGCGCGATCTTGTCGGACAGGAAGTACTGCGCCAGCAGGAGACCCGCGGCGATCACGAGCACGGTCACCGCACGTACACCCACCGCGAGCAGAACCGCCACGAACGCGACGTAGAGCAGCCCGAGCAGGAACATCGTCGCGGCCATCCGGACGGTGAGGCCGCGATCGGAAGCGAATCTCGTGGAGGTCATCAGCCGGGGATGAGCCCGGTGTCCCCGAGCATCTCCCGCACTTCCTCGATGGAGGCGTCGGCCGGCGGAAGGATCAGCTCGGACGGCTCCAGCGAGTCGTCCGGCAGCGCCCGGCCGACGTGCCGCACCTTGTCGAGCAGCGCGTGCAGCTTGGCGCGGAACTCGTTTTCGTCGCCCGACTCGATCGCGGCCTCGAGCTCGCTGTCGAGCGCGTTCAGGACGTCGATGTCGTCGGCGCCGATCTCGACCTGTCCCTCACCCATGATTCTGACGATCACAGACCCTCCCCCGGCTGGCGCAGCTGCTGGGTGTTCTGCTGGGCGGACGGGGCGGCCTGGCCCTGCTGCTGGCCGGGCTCGATGGCGCTCCTGGGCGCCGGGCCCTGGCCCAGCTCGGCCTTCATCCTGGCGAGTTCGAGCTCGATGTCCGCGCCGGCGCCCATGCGGTCGAGCTCGGCCTGGATGTCGTCGCGCTGCCCGGTGAAGTCGTCCAGCGCGCCGCTGGCCAGCAGCTCGTCGATCGCGCCCGCGCGGGCCTGCATCTGCGCGGTCTTGTCCTCGGCCCGCTGGATGGCCAGGCCGACGTCGCCCATCTCCTCGGAGATACCGGAGAACGCCTCGTTGATCCGTGTCTGGGCCTCGGCCGCCGTGTAGGTGGCCTTGATGGTCTCCTTCTTCGTACGGAAGGCGTCGACCTTGGCCTGGAGCCGCTGGCTGGCGAGGGTGAGCTTCTCCTCCTCGCCCTGCAGGTTGTTGTACTGGATGCGCAGGTCGGCGATCTGGGCGTTGAGACCGTTGCGGCGGGTCAGCGCCTCGCGGGCCAGATCCTCGCGCCCGGCCGCCAGCGCCTGCCTGCTCTGGTTCTCCAGCTTCGCGGCCTGCGCTTCGAGCTGGTTGATCTGCAGCTCGACCCGCTTGCGGCTGGTGGCCACGTCGGCCACGCCCCGGCGGACCTTCTGCAGCAGCTCAAGCTGGCGCTGATAGGAATAGTCCAGCGTCTCCCGTGGATCCTCCATCTTGTCCAGGGCCTTGTTGGCCTTGGACTTGAAGATCATGGAAAGTCTCTTCATCACGCTCATGCGCGTCGGCCGTCCCCTTCTCCAAGGTTGTGCGTGGGTGACCCCAGCCGTCTCAAGCCCTTGTCAGGCGGCTTGGCCGCCTGGATTCACCCTACGCATAACGCGCGAGGGCGTCACTAAGTTGCACTCCCGGTAGGCTGGGCGACGTGTTCCGACGTCGCACCCAGACCTCAGCAGAGGACTCCCCCGTCCCTGTAGAGGATCCTAAGCCCCACCGCACCCCGGGGAAGGGCCGTCCCACCCCGAAGCGCAGCGAGGCGCAGGGCCGCCGCCGCTCCCCGGTGACCGCTCCGAAGAACCGCAAGGAGGCCTACCGCCTCGCGCGCGAGCGCGAAAGGGCGCAGCGTGCCAAGCACCGCGAGGCCCTGTTGCGCGGCGAGGAATGGGCGCTGCCGGCGCGCGACCGCGGCCCGGTGCGCAAGTTCGCCCGCGACTGGGTGGACTCGCGGCGGCTGCCGGGGCAGTACTTCCTGCCCGTCGTGTTCGTCATCATGCTGCTGTCGATGGTGCCGTTCCCGATCCCGATCCGCTCGGTCGTCCTCCTCGTCTACACGCTGTCCCTGCCGGTCGTGATGGTGCTCGTGCTCGCGAGCTCGTTCTATGTGGCGGCGAAGGTGAAGAAGGCCGCGGCGGAGAAGTTCCCGGGCCAGGACATCAAGGGCGTCGGCTTCTACGCGGCGATGCGCGCGTCCCAGATGCGCCGCCTGCGCTTCCCCAAGCCCACGGTCCTGCCCGGCGGCATCCCGGTCGCGGTCAAGAACACGGCCGGCGCGAAGAAGTGACCCCCGCGCGCGCCTGACGCCGCACGCCCGATCCGGGACCGTCTCGCGTACGGGATCTGCCCGGCCGCCGGGCGCCCCTCCGCGAGCGCGCCGGCCGGGCCGGGCGGATCAATGCGACGCGGGCGACGGGACTAGGGTCGGGGGCATGGAATATCGTCATCTTGGCCGCAGTGGCCTCTACGTGAGTGAGATCAGCTACGGCAACTGGATCACCCACGGTTCCCAGGTGGAGGAGGACGCCGCGATCCAGTGCGTGCACGCGGCCCTCGACGAGGGTGTGACCACCTTCGACACCGCCGACGTCTACGCCGGGACCAGGGCCGAGGAGGTGCTCGGCCGGGCGCTGAAGGGTGTGCGCCGGGAATCCCTGGAGATCTTCACGAAGGTCTACTGGCCGACCGGCAGCGGCAAGAACGACCGCGGCCTGTCCCGCAAGCACATCATGGAGTCGATCAACGGCTCGCTGCGGCGGCTGCAGACCGACTACGTGGACCTCTACCAGGCGCATCGCTTCGACTTCGAAACGCCGCTCGAGGAGACCCTGCGGGCCTTCGACGACCTCGTACGGCAGGGCAAGGTCCTGTACGTCGGCGTCAGCGAGTGGACGGCCGACCAGATCGCCCGGGCGCTGAAGATCGCCGACGAGATGGGCTTCGACCGGCTGGTGTCCAACCAGCCGCAGTACTCGATGCTCTGGCGGGTCATCGAGGCCGAGGTCGTGCCGCTGTGCGAGAAGGAGGGGGTGGGCCAGATCGTCTGGTCGCCGATCGCGCAGGGCGTGCTCACCGGCAAGTACCTGCCCGGCCAGCCGCCGCCGGCCGGGTCCCGCGCCACCGACCCCACCGGCTCGGGTTTCATCGGCCGCCTGATGAACGACGAGGTGCTGCGCCGCGTGCAGGAGCTCAAGCCGATCGCGGCCGACCTGGGGCTCACCATGGCCCAGCTCGCCGTGGCGTGGGTGCTGCAAAACCCCAACGTGTCGTCGGCCATCGTCGGTGCCAGCAAGCCCGAACAGGTGCGCGACAACGTCAAGGCCTCTGGTGTGAAGCTCGACGCCGAGGTGCTCAAGAAGATCGACGACGTGCTCGGTCCGGTCGTCGAGCGCGACCCGGCCAGGACCGTCAGCCCGCCCACGCGTCCCTGACGCCGGCTCCCCGCCGGACCGGTCCGGTGGCGGAGGCCGCGATCGCGCCCGTCGCGGTCGCGGCCCCGCCGGGGACCGGCCTCATCGCCGGGCCTCCCCCGGAAGAGATCCGTACGCGGACCCGGGCGCCCGCACGGGAAACCGCCGTGGCGCCGGGGCCGCGATCACGGCGCGGAACGCGTCACGCCGGGGCGTCCGGGCCGCCCGGAACGCGAGCGCACGCGGGCAGCGGCGCGCCGCGCGGACAGCCCGTGTCGTCCGGATCGGGCAACACGGCACGCCCGATGTGCCGCCCGGCGGCGTCACTCGGGGCGCAGCGACATCCCCGAGTATTCGATCCGCTCGTCCTCCATCAGCGTGACCTGCTCGACGCCCGCCTCGAGCAGCTCGCGCCAGCTCTCCCCCAGCCACGACTCCGCGTCCGACTGGCTGGAGAAGATCTCCCGGGGCAGCGGGCGGTCCGTGATCTCGCCGCCGTTCGCGTCCTCGTAACGCCACCGCCAAATCATCCGCACCCGCTCCTTCGGTTCCTCGCCGTGGCCGCGCCGGGGCTCGCGCCGGGGCCGGTACGACACAAAGTCCGTGCAGCCGGACCTTATCCTCTCTCCCCGGCGTCCGCTCCCCCAGCCGACGATCGACCGCCGGCGAGGGAGCCGGGCACACGGACACGGAAAGGCGGCGGCATGCTGATCCTTCTGGAGGGAACCGGCGGCCCGGAGGGCTGGCCCGTCCCCGGTTGTCCCTGCGCGTCCTGCGGCCGGCTCGCTCCCGGGCACCGGCGCCCCGCCTCCGTCCTGATCGACGGCCGCGTACGGCTCCCGGCTCCGGCGGCGTACGGGGAGGTTCCGGGACGCCCGCCCCGCCCGGGAGAGCACGTACCCGGCGGGTATGCGATCCGCCGTACCTCCGACGGCTGCGAGGTCACCGGGCCCGACGGCGGGCGGCTGCTGTACGCGGTGGGCCCCGCCGCCGGATGCCCCGAGCCGGACGACGGCACGCCCTTCGACGTGGTGCTCATGGACCTGCCCGGCCGGCCCGAGCGGCTGGGCGCCCTGCGCCGCCGGGGACGGATCACGTCCACGACACGGATCATCGCGGTGCACCTCGATCACGGCGCCCTGTCGGAGGCGGAGCTGGCCCGCCGTCTCGGCTTCTGGGGTGCGGCGGCCGTCCCCGACGGGACCGTCGTGGATACGGCGGGCCCGGCGGCAGCGGACACGGAGGGGCCGGGCCGGGAGGAGACGGGCTCGCGGGCGGCGGGTACGCACGCGGCGGGTACGGAGGCGGCGCCGCGGCCGCGCAGAACGCTGCTGCTCGGCGGCTCGCGGTCCGGCAAGTCCGAGGAGGCCGAGCTGCGCCTGGCCGCCGAGCCCGAGGTGACCTACGTCGCCACCGGTCCCTCGGGCGGGGACGACCCGGCCTGGCTGGCCCGCGTACGGGCCCACCGGGAACGGCGCCCGGCGCACTGGCGGACCGTGGAGACGACCGACCTCGAGGCCGTCCTGTCGGGCGATCCGGGGACGTTCCTGATCGACGGGATCGGAACGTGGCTGGCCGCCGTGTTCGACGAGTGCGCCGCCTGGCCGGACGGCGCGCGCGGGGACGACCATCGCGCGGCCCTCGGACTGGTGGCGCAGCGGTGCGACGCGCTGGTGGCCGCCTGGCGCGGCACCCGCGCGCGGGTGGTGGCGGTGAGCGACGAGGTGGGCCTCGGGGTGATCCCGGCCACCCCCGCCGGGCGGCTGTTCCGCGACGCGCTCGGCCGCCTCAACCAGGCCCTCGCCCGCGAGTCGGAGGACGTCGCCCTGGTGGTCGCCGGCCGGGTCGTCCCGCTGCCCCTGTGATCTTCCTGCCGCCGTGAGCCTCCTCCCTGCTGCGGGCTTCGTCCCCGCTCGGACTTCCTTCCGGGCTTGGTCCCTCGCTCGGGAAACGGGGGTCTGCCGTTGTTCTCCCGGGCAGGGCTTCCCGCCGTGGCCGGAGGAACCGGGATGGGAGACAACGCTACGATCCTCCCTCGTGCCCGAAGAACCTCGCTTGAGCGAGCGGACGAGCAAGCACCGTGCGTTTCGCGAGGTGCCGGTTCGCACGCCCACGGCACGATCGACCCCCCAGTCGCCGGCCGAGGAGGCGGCATGAGCCCCCTCGGCGCGGCCTGGCGGTTCGCGATCGGGACCTTCACCGTCTTCCCCGTACGGCCCGTGGACGTGGACCGGGCCGTGGCGGGACGCGCCATGTCGCTGGCGCCCTTCGCCGGCGTGCTCCTCGGCCTGGCCGGTGCGGCGGTGTACGTGGCCGCCGATTGGTTGTCGGGCTCCGCGCTGCTCGGCGCCGTCCTCGCGGTGGGAGCGCTGGCGTGGCTGACGCGGGCCCTGCATCTGGACGGCCTGGCGGACCTGGCCGACGGGCTCGGCAGCGGCAAACCGGCGGACGGGGCGCTGGAGGTGATGAAGCGCTCGGACATCGGTCCGTTCGGGGTCGTCACCGTCGTGATCATGCTGTTCGTCCAGGTGGCCGCGTTGTCGCGGGCCGGCGACGTCGCCTGGGCCATGCTGGTGACGGCCGTGGCGACCGGCAGGCTGGCCGTCACCTGGGCCTGCCGTGAAGGCGTGCCCGCCGCCCGGCCCACCGGTCTCGGCGCGCTCGTCGCGGGCACCGTACGGCGGGGCACGGCGATCGCGGCGACCGTCGTCACGGCGGCCGTCGTCGTGCTGCTCGCCCTCGTGGCGACCGGCGGCCCGGCGGTGCTCCGGGCCCCGGACACCAGCGCGTCCGAGATCGCCGTGGATATCGGCGGGCTCCCCGGCCCCCCGAGCTTCGGCTGGACCGCCTACTCCCCTCTCGGGCGGGCCGTGTCCCCCGCCGAGCTGCATGAGCAGGCCATCGATTTGGGCCTGTGGCCGGCCGGGGTGATGCACCGCCTGTCGAACGACCCGTACCTGATCGCGGTGGCCGGGCTGCTGCCGGCGATGGCGGCCGGGCTGGGGGCCGCCGCGCTGCTGCGCCGCCGGGCCGTACGGCGGCTGGGCGGCGTCACGGGCGACGTGCTGGGCGCTTTGGTGGAGACGGCCACGACGGCGACGCTGCTGGCGGCCGTGCTGCTGGTGTGACGGCCCCGGACGCGGTGTGTCAGCGAGACGCGGTGACCGGACGCAGCCGATAGACGACGAGGACGACGACCGCGAGCAGCGCCCAGCCGGCGATCCCGGTGATCCCGGCGAGCACCGTGTTCGGCGGGGCGGCCGCGTCGCCGAGAAGCAGCGCCAGGCCCGTCAGGGCGTTCAGCGAGCCGTGTGCGATGACCGCGGGCCACACGCTGCGCGAGCGCAGCCGCATCCAGCCGAGCAGCGCCCCGAACAGGACGCAGAAGCCGGCGAACACCGGTGCCGCCCCGGCGCCGAGCGCCGGGTAGTTGTATCCCTTCAGGGTGAGCGGTGCGTGCCACAGGCCCCAGATCACGCCAGACAGCACCAGCGCGGGCCACACCCTGGTGGGCCGCCACTCCCCCGGACCGGACTCCCGGGACTCCCCCAAGCCGGGCTCCCCCTGACC
>JADGHC010000243.1 GCA_019689655.1 Microbispora sp. | reverse complement strand
GGTACGGAGGCCGTGTTCTCGCCGGGACCGGCGGCACCGGCCGCCACGGGGGCGGGCCGGGGCACGGCCGGCTCGGCGGGAGCCGCGTCTCCACCGGCGGCCGGCGCCGGGGCGTCCGCCACGGGGACGACGCCCGCGGATGCGGCCTCAGTGGCGCTCCCCCCGGCGTCGGCGGGGGTTTCCGGCGCGGCGGGCGGCGGCGCCACGGGGCCCGGCGTGGCGATGAGCGACTGCGGCAGCCGGAAGGGCACCGGGGTCAGCTCGGGCCGGTACGCCGCGGGCTCGTCCGAGTACGGCTCGGGCCGGCCGGACTCCGGGCGCGGCGGCGAGCTCAGCCGCGGCGGCGACACGGGCTCGGCCAGCGCGGCCGGCTCGGAGCGCACGGGCTCGGGACGTACGGCAGGCACGCCGAGACCGCGCTCGTCGCGCTCCGGCGGGGTCACCTGGGGCAGCGGCTGGACCGGGGCGAGCTTGGACGCGAGACGGGGCACGAAGGGCCGCACGGTGGCGTCCTCCGGCTCCGGATCGACGTACTCGGCGGCCGACAGGCGCATCGCCTCGTCGTCGTTCGGGGTGATGTGGCGGCGGCGTGGGTCGAAGAGCCACTCGGCGTGCCGGGTGTGCCCGTTCCAGACGAAGCCGAGCTTCACCCGCCACAGGTTGTCGTCGCGCTTGCTGGAGTCCCAGTCGATCTCGTCGGCGGGCACGCCACGCCGGGTCAGCCGCTCGGCGACCAGCTCGCCGAGCGTGGGCCCGGGGGTCGTCTCGCCCGGCATCCGGACCGCGACCCGCTGGGCCTGCTGGGCCATGTACTCGCGCTCCTGGAGAACCGGTCCCTCGAACCAGCGGACTCTCTCCACCGGAATCCCGGCGGTGGCCGCGATCTCCTCCGCCGTCTCGCCGGCACGGATGCGCGCCTGGATCTCCTTGGGACGCAACGGGCTCTCCACTTCGATCTCGTACTGGCCGAGACGGGAGAAGTTGCCGCGAACCGCAGCACGGAGCCGGTCGTCGACGGGCAGCGTGAAGCGCGTGCCCCGTCCGGCCGTCGCCAGGACGAGGTACGTTCCGTCCTCACTTACCGCGACGAGACGGAGCTCCTGCATGCGAGTCCCTTCGTCGTCGTGCTCTGTCTTCCCCCGGACCCTTGAGTCTCTCGCGTGAGCCGGTTGCCTTCCAGCACCGTACCCGGCATGTCCGAACATCGCCTCGCCAGGGGGCGCGGCGGATGTTGTGACCCCGGTCACATTTTTCGTCTTCACCTTTCCGCAACCCGTTCGTCGTACGGCGCACAGGCGGCTGCCGCGCCGCGGATCCGGCCCGGCAGGCGAGAGTGAGGGTCGTGTCTCCTCGGGTGGTGCGCGTCCACCGGCCGTCCCCGTGGCACGGGCGCGGCGCACCGCGCCGTGGCCGTGCCGTACGTCGTGCGGCCGGACCTGCGGGAGGGTCTCATTCCTGCTGGCTCCCTCGGTTTCGAGTGGCGCGCCGGGCTCTGGTGTGCCCGTGTCCGCAATGTGCCTGCCCGAGGGCCGGCGCGGGCAATGCGACACGCGGAAGACGCCGGACCGTGGAGAGGGACTTTACGCGGGGATGGGGTCAGCCTTCCCGCGACGCGCCGAGCACCCGGTCGAGGTAATCGTTGGAGAACAGCCCGTCGGGGTCCATCTCGCGGCGCAGCGCGAGGAAATCGCCGAACTTCGGATAGACGGTACGCAGGTAGTCCGCGTCACGGGTGTGCAGTTTGCCCCAGTGTGGCCGGCCGCCCAGCCTGACCATGATCTCCTCCACGGCCCGGAAGTACTCGGGGTTGGGCGTCTTGTAGTAGACGTGGCAGGCGATGTACGCCGAGGGCCTGCCGTACGCGGTGGACAGCCAGGCGTCCGAGGGCGGCGTGACCCGCACCTCGATGGGGAAGCTGATCGGCCAGCCCGACAGCTCCACGAGGTCGCGCGTCTCCCGCAGGGCCTGGCCGAGGTGGTGGCGCGGTATCGCGTACTCCATCTCCAGGAAACGGACCTCGCGCACGGTCGCGAAGATCTTGTAGGAGGTGTCCACGCACTCCGACGCGCCGAGCAGGCGCGCGGAGATCCCGTTGATCGCCGGCACCGCGCCGGGGAAGCGCGCCCCGAGCGCGCAGGCCACGCCGAACAGCTTGTTCTCCAGGAACACGTTGTCGAGCCACCGCTTGAACGCCGCGGGCGGCCGGGCCGGGCCGGGGTCGCGGTTGTTGCGCTTGACCAGGCAGGTGTCGGTGTGCGGGAGCCAGTAGAAGTCGAGGTGGTCGTCGGACTCGGTGAGCTCGTCCAGCGTGTCGAGGATCCGGCTGAGCGCCATCGGCTCGCGGCGGCCCCGCAGCAGGAACGCGGGCTCGACCCGGAAGGTGACCGCGGTGAGGATGCCCAGCGCGCCGAGGCCCACCCGGGCGGCGTCGAACAGGTCGCCCTCGCGCACCGTCGTCAGCGAGCCGTCGGCGAGCACCATCTCCAGCTCGGCCACCTGGTCGGCGAGGCCGCCGGTGTGCCTGCCGGTGCCGTGGGTCCCGGTCTGGATCGCCCCGGCGACCGTCTGGGCGGTGATGTCGCCCATGTTGGCCAGCGCCAGGCCGCGCCGGTGGAGCTCCTCGTTGAGCACGTGGAGCGGGGTGCCGGCGGCGACCTTGATCCACCCGTCGCCCTCGTCGAGGACACCGGTCAGCGCGCCGGGCCGCAGCAGGATGCCGTCGGTGAGCGCGACCCCGGTGAACGAGTGCCCGGTGCCGGTCATGCGGACCCGCCGGCCCGTCCGCGCGGCGTCCCGTACGGCGTCGGCGACCTCGGCGGCCGACGCGGGGGTGCGGACCTCCGCGGGCGTCACGGACTGGTTGCGGGCCCAGTTGACGAAGGCGTCCATGTTCCTCCCTCGCCCCGGCTCCTGCCGTGGGGGTGAACATGAACACTACTCATGAATCGGCCCGTTGCCTATGGGCGCGGCCCGCGTCTCAGTTCGCGCGCCGGCGGCGCACCCGGACCAGCGCGGAACCGCCGAGGCCGACGGCGACCGCGAGCAGCGCGCACACGTAGGAGAAGCCGTACGCGTTGGACGCGCCGAACACGTCGGTCAGCCGCCCGCCGGCCCAGGAGCCCACGGCCACCCCGAGGTTGATCGAGGTGGTGAGCCACGCCATGCCCTCGTTGAGCTGGTGGGCCGGGACCAGGCGCTCCACGAGCGAGAACCCGGTGATCACGGTGGGGGAGATGGACAGGCCGGCGACGAAGAGCGCCAGCGCCATGATCCGCACGTCGCGCATGAGCAGCACCGGCGTGAGCCCGGCGGCGAACAGCGACAGCCCGCGGATGAACCGGGCCCGCAGGCTGATCTTCCACTGCCGCGAGCCGTACCACAGGCCGGCGACCCCGCTGCCGCACGCGATCGAGGCGAGCAGCAGACCGGCCGCGCCCTTGCTGCCGTGCTCCTCGGCGAACGCCACGGTGATGATGTCGACCGAACCGAACACCGAGCCCATGGCCAGGAAGACCGCCGACAGCACCGCCACGCCCGGGATCGCGATCGGGGACGAGGCCGCCTTCTGGTGCCGTACGGCCGGCGGTTCGGTGCGGCGCATCGCGGCGAACGCGAGCGTGCCCGACACGGTCAGCACGATCGCGGCGATCAGGCCCGCGTAGGGGTTGATCGCGATCGTGAGTGCGGTCACGAAGGCGGGGCCGCCGACGAAGATCACCTCATCGGCCACCGACTCGAACGAGAACGCGATGTGCAGCTTGTCGGGGTCGTCGAGCACATGCGACCAGCGGGCCCGGACCATCGAGCCCAGCGAGATCCCGGTGGCCCCGGCCGCCACGCCCGCGGCGTACAGCGTCCACTCGGGCAGCCTGGCGTGCGCGCACAGCATCAGGGCGGTGAGCGAGCAGCCGTGCAGCAGCACCATCGGGACCAGCACCCGTCCCTGGCCGAACCGATCCACCAGCCGGCCCGAGAAGGGCCCCGCGAGGGCGACCGCGATCGAGAGGGTCGCCGCCACGGCGCCCGCCTTCGCGTACGACCCGGTGATCGCGGTGATCAGCAGGATGACGCCGATGCCGAGCATCGACATCGGGGCCCGTCCGACGAATCCCGCGATGACGAAGCCCTTGACTCCGGGCGTGCCGAACAGCCCCCGATACGGCCCGACCATGTCGTGTTTCCCTTCCGCACGATGGCGCCTGTGCGTCCGGGCCGGCCGTTCGAGAGCGGCGGCGGCCCCGGGATCGTCCCGGGACACGCGGACGGCGTATATCTCCGTTTTGACGATCGCCTACCCGCTTATCATGAGGCAAGTGATTTTTCCGCACCGGGGTCCGGAGGGCTGAGCTGAGGTCGTCCACGCATTCCGCCCCCGTGCGGCTCCGCCCCATCGTCACCGGTCTTGCGGCCCTGATCGTGAGCGTCATGGCCGCGGGCACCGCCTTCCTGGCCACCTGGCCGGGTGACGGCGCGCTGGCGGCCGGGCGCGGGCCCGGGCCGGACCGGAGCGGGGAGCGGGCGGACGACCCCCTTCCGGCCGTGCGGGCGACGGCGCAAAGCCTCGTGCCCGACCGCACGCTGCCGTCGAGCAAGCCCGTCGCCGGCGGACCCGGCGTGCGGGTCACGCCGCCGCACCTTCTGGCGATCTCCCCGAAGGGGGTGCCGCAGCGCACGCTGCTGAAGATCGCCAAGCTGCGGCACGTGCAGAAGGTGGCGGTCGCCGACGGCGGCACGGTGCACGTGTCCGGCACGGCGCTGCGGCTGCTCGCGGTCGATCCGGCCACCTTCCGGTCGTGGACGCCGCAACGGGTGGCCGACCACCCGGAGGTGTGGAGCGCGCTCGCGCGGGGCGAGATCGTCGCCGACACCGCCACGGTCAGGCGTCTCGGCATTCAGCTCGGCGCGGAGTACCAGATCGACCAGGGCCCCAGGCTGCGCGTCGCGGCCTCGGCCTCGCTCGGACTGCCCGGCGTGGACGGCCTGGTCAGCCGGGATCTGGGGCGCAGGCTCGGGTTCCCCCGCAACGTCGTGGTGCTGGTCCACGGCGACCCCGGCAAGGTGAGCGACAAGGCCGTCGCGCGCCTGCTCGGCAAGGGGGCGCAGGTCGTCCGGGTGGGGCAGGCCGCCGTCCGGCCGCGGACCGCGGCCGCGCAGGGACAGGTCCCGCCGGGACAGGCCCTGGTGGGACGGCCCGCGAGCTACCTGGAGCTCTACCAGCGGGCCGCCGCCGTCTGCCCCGGCCTGTCCTGGACCGTCCTGGCCGCCATCGGCCAGGTCGAGAGCGGGCACGGCCGCAACAACGGCCCCTCATCCGCGGGGGCGCTCGGGCCGATGCAGTTCATGCCCGCCACCTGGAAGGCGTACGGGGTGGACGGCGACGGCGACGGCAGGGCGGACATCTGGAGCCCCTACGACGCCGTGCCGTCGGCCGCGAAGTACCTGTGCGCCAACGGCGCCGGCGCCGGCGGTGAGAAGCTCAGGAAGGCCGTGTGGCATTACAACCACTCCTGGGACTACGTGAACACGGTCCTGTCCCTCGCCGACGCCTACGCCCGCGCGTACGCCTCCTGACTACGCCCGCGCGCGGGACGCCGGGCCGTTACGGAGCCGGCCGGGCGGCGGGCCGCACGGGCGCGGGGCAGCAGGCCGCCGGGCACGGCGCCGGTTCGGGCTCGGCGAGCAGCTCGGCCACCATCGACACGAACCGCGGATGGGTGCCCGCGGTCGAGGCCCGGGTGAGGGCCATGCCGAGCTTCTCGGCCGTGGCCGCCGCCTCCACGTCGAGGTCGTAGACGACCTCCATGTGGTCGGAGACGAACCCGATGGGCACCAGGACGGCCGCCCGCACGCCCTCGGCGTGCAGCGCCTCCAGGTGGTCGCAGACGTCCGGCTCCAGCCAGGGCACCTGCGGCGGGCCGCTGCGGCTCTGCCAGACCAGGTCCCAGGCCCGTCCCCCGCCGGGTCCTTCCTGGGCGATCTCGGCGGTCACCAGTTCGGCGGCCCGCCTGAGCTGGGCCTCGTACGCGCCCCCCGAGGGCCCGGCCGTACGCGCCATGGTGAGGGGGATGCTGTGCGCGGTGAACACGAGGCGGGCCTCGTCCCGCACGTCGGCGGGCAGCCGGTCGAGGGCCGCGCGGGTGTGGTCGGCCATCGCAGCGATGAACCCGGGGTGGTCGTAGTAGTGCCGGAGCTTGACGATCTCGGGCGCGCCGGGGACGGCGGCGCGGGCCCGGGCGATGTCGTCGAGGTACTGCCGGCACGACGAGTAGGAGCTGTAGGCCGAGGTGACGAAGGCCGCCGCCTTGCGGACGCCGTCCTCCTTCATCTGCCGGACCGTGTCCTCCAGGAACGGGTGCCAGTTGCGGTTGCCCCAGTAGACCGGCAGATCGACGTCGAGCGCGGCGATCAGGTCGCGGCACTGCTGGTTGATCGGGCTGGCTCCGCCGAACCTCTGGTAATGCGCCTCGACCTCCAGCAGCCGCTCACGCGGCACGCCCCGGCCCCGCACGACGTTCTCCAGGAACGGCATGACGTCCTCGGGTTTCTCCGGCCCCCCGAAGGAGACGACGAGCAGGGCGTCGTATCCGTTGGTGATCCCCATGCGCCACACCTTACGCGGGAGGTACGACGGTTCCGTCCGCGCCCGCGGGATTGGGCCGGCGGGGGCGACCCGGGCGTGCGCGCGGATCGGGCGGTGTACCCGGCGGGCCCGCGCTCGTGTCCGGCCCGCATGCGTGTGGATCGGGTGGGCCTGCGCCCCGGTCGACATGGGCCCGGCCGGTCCGCGTGCGCGTGGGTTGGGCGGGCGGCGCGTCTGCGAGTAGGTTCGAGCGGTGAGCCAATTTCCGGACATCCGCGAATTCATGGCCCTGCCGCGTGTCAACGCCCTCCGGTTGTCGCCGGACGGGACCCGGCTCGTGTCCGTGGTCCAGTCGCTCAACCCCGACGGCAAGTCGTACGGCACCGCTCTGTGGGAGATCCCCCGGGACCCGGGAGGCGAGCCCCGCCGGCTGACCCGGTCGGCGAAGGGAGAGGCGGGGGCCGAGTTCGCCCCCGACGGTACCCTCTTGTTCGTCTCCGGCCGGCCCGACGAGACGGTCAAGGACGGCGGCGGCGACAAGGCCGCCCTTTGGCTGCTGCCCGAGCGCGGCGAGCCGGTGCGCCTGGCCGCCCGCCCCGGCGGGATCGGCGGCGCGCGGGCGGCGGGCGGCACGGTCGTCTACACCGCCGAGGTGCTGCCCGGCGACGCCGCCACCGAGGAGGAGCGCCGCAAGGCCCGCGAGGAGGCCGGGGTGAGCGCGATCCTGCACGAGGGCTACCCGGTGCGCTACTGGGACCACGACCTCGGCCCGGCGCAGACCCGCCTGTTCGCCGGCCGTGCCGTACGCGAGGGACTGGAGGACGTGCGGGACCTCACGCCCGAGCCCGGCGGCGCGCTGGACGAGCACCTGTCGTTCGACCTCACCCCCGACGGGAAGACCGTGATCGCGACCTGGCGGGTGCCGCTGCCGAACGGCGACGTCCGCTGGGATCTGGTCGCGATCGGCGTCGCGGACGGGTCGCGGCGCACGCTCGCGACGTCGGAGGGATACGACTTCACCGGGCCGGTCAAGGTGTCGCCCGACGGCCGGCACGTCGCGTGCGTGCGGGAACGGCACGGCACCGAGGACACGCCGGTCTCGCTCGACCTGTGGGTGATCGACCTGGCCACCGGCGAGGGCCGGGCGGTCGCCGAGGAGATCTTCCCCGCGTCGGTCGCGTGGGCGCCCTCCGCACGGGAGCTGTTCTTCGCCGCCGACCACCGGGGCCGCCGTCCGGTCTTCCGCGTCTCCCTCGACGGCGCGGTCACCCGGGTGACCACCGACGACGGCGCCTACGACGAGCTGTGCCCGGCGCCGGACGGCTCGGTCTACGCCCTGCGCGGCGCGATCGACTCGCCGCCGCGGCCGGTGCGCATCGCCACGGACGGCTCGGTGACCACGCTGCCCTCGCCCACGCCGCCGCTCGACCTGCCCGGCACGCTGACCGAGGTGACCGCGACGGCCGAGGACGGCACCGAGATCCGCGGCTGGCTCGTCGTCCCCGCGGACGCGACCGCCGAGAACCCGGCGCCGCTGCTGCTGTGGATCCACGGCGGCCCGGTGTCGAGCTGGAACGGCTGGCACTGGCGCTGGAACCCGTGGATCATGGCGCGGCACGGCTACGCCGTGCTGCTGCCCGACCCCTGCCTGTCCACCGGGTACGGCCAGGAGATGCTCCGGCGGGGCTGGGGCGAGTGGGGACCGGTGACCCACGCCGACCTCATGGCGATCACCGACGAGTGCCTCAAGCGGCCGGAGATCGACGAGCAGCGCACGGCGGCGATGGGCGGCTCGTTCGGCGGCTACATGGCCAACTGGATCGCCGGGCACACCGACCGGTTCCGCGCCATCGTGACGCACGCCTCGCTGTGGCACCTGGACCAGTTCGCGGGCACCACCGACGGCGCCAACTTCTGGCAGCGGGAGTTCGGCGTCCTCGGGTCCCCCCGCTACGCGCGGCTGTCGCCCCACCGGTGGCTCGGGGAGATCCGGACGCCGATGCTGGTGATCCACGGCGACAAGGACTACCGCGTGCCGATCGGCGAGGGGCTGCGGCTGTGGTGGGACCTGCAGCGCTCCGGGGTCGAGTCGAAGTTCCTCTACTTCCCCGACGAGAACCACTGGGTGCTCAAGCCCGGCAACGCGATCGCCTGGTACGAGACCGTCCTGGCCTTCCTCGCGCAGCACGTCCTGGGCGAGGAGTGGACCCGGCCGCCGTCCCTGAGCTGACCCCCGGCGGGCGACACGTCCTGGTTTGGGAGGATGTCTTCCGCGCGGCCCGCGCCCCCCCCCCGCCCCGCGGGGTGGTTTTAACAAAAGAGGCGGGGGCCGGCCAGGATGGACGACCGC